>CAJWLO010000074.1 GCA_913043235.1 uncultured Fidelibacterota bacterium | reverse complement strand
TTGAGAGAGATGATTTTACAAAAAGATACGATTCAGAAATTCCAATATCCCTTCACGAATTTTTATATCCCCTTGCTCAGGCACAAGACTCTGTTGAGCTTATATCAGATATTGAACTTGGAGGTACAGATCAAAAGTTCAATCTACTAATGGGTAGAAATTTGCAGCGAGATATTGGTCAAGAGCCTCAATGCATTTTAACAATGCCGATTTTAGAGGGAACAGATGGAGTCGAAAAAATGTCCAAATCCTATGGCAATGACATTGGTCTTCAGGATTCACCAGAGGAAATGTATGGAAAAACATTGTCTATTTCTGATGATGATATTGAAAAATGGTTTGTTTTGGCTGCCGATGCGGATGAAACCGTAATGAAAGCTGTAAAACAAAATTTAAATAACCCATCGATGAATCCAATGGAAGTAAAGCGGGAATTGGCTCGGGCTATTGTAGCACTTTATTATGATAATGCAAAAGCACAACAAGCAGAGCAGCACTTCAATACTGTAGTAGTGAAGAAAGGTATTCCAGATGAGGTCCCAGAGTTCAAGTTGCATAATCAGGATCTTATTGTAAATGTAATCTATGATTCAGGTCTTTTGAAGAGTAAAGGTGAAGCACGGCGAATGATCAAGCAGAATGCTGTTAAACTTGATGATGTTAATATTGATGATATTCAAGCCACTATTGTTCCTAAGGGAGAACAAATTCTCAAGGTTGGTAAAAGACGTTTCATCAAGGTGATTCAATGACTCGAAAACTATATGGACTTTTCCTTGGAATGGTCTTTTTTTCTTTATCCTGTATAAAACCTGATCATTTATCCCCCAAATTGGTTGTATTGCTAGTTGCAGATCAGGTGAGGCCGGATCTTTTAACTCGCTATGATAAATTATATACTGGCGGTTTTCGGTGGTTGATAGATCATGGCATCAGTTTTACCAATACTCATCATGAGCATAGTAATACCTTGACGGGACCTGGCTTTTTTGTGATTGGGACGGGGAGATATCCTAACTCCGAAGGAATATGGGGAAATAAATTTTATGATCGTATCTTAGGGAAAACAGTTAACTGTGTAGAAGATGCTGAGGCTAAGCCTGTTGGAGGGGAAGGAGAAGGCCGATCTTATTCCCGATATTTTTCACCTGGAATAGGTGATTGGTTGAAAAATGCTGATTCCTTATCAAAAGTATATTCTATCGCCGGAAAAGACAGATCAGCTGTACTATTAGGGGGAAAGAATCCGAACCTGGTTTTGTATTATAATTATCGCGGACAGTTTATCACTTCAGATTATTATGTAAATAAAGCCCCTGATTGGCTAGAAAATTTTAATCATAGCCAAAATATCTCATCATATCGGGATTCTTTATGGCGCAAATCATTGGATGATAGTCTTTACGTAAATTATGCACGGGAAGATTATTACCTAGGTGAATCAGACAGTTATAATAAAGAGCCATATAGCCCGGTTTTCCCAATTGGTTTTGATTCTGAAATTGATCCTGTGGGTGAGATTATGGGCAAGCCCTGGTTTGAACGTATTATCCTTAATCTTGGGCGTACAATTATCCGTGAAGAGGCATTGGGGTTAGATGCTCATTCAGACCTTATTTGTATTTCTTTCTCGGCAATGGATTGGATGATTCACGAATACGGTCCCTATTCGCAGGAAGTGATGGATGCTTGTCTCAAATTGGATGCATATCTGGGAGATTTTATAAATGAACTTGATAAGTCAATTGGCTTGGAGCATATTGAATTTGTTTTGACAGCAGATCATGGTGGTTTACCCTTGCCTGAATATCAACTTGAAAATGAAATACATGCAGGTCGAATTAACCGCAGTGAGTTGAATGAAGCTTTTGAGTGGATAGAAGATGAAATTACTGAAGAGTACGAAAGTGATTTATTTGTACGGGATGGTATAAATTATTACTTTGATTTGGAAACTCTAAAGAGAAGCAACATTCCACTCTCTAAACTAGCAAATATCGTAAAAAAGTATTTGCCCAAAGTTGTTGGCATAGAAAAAGTTTTTACTAAACAGGAGATCATTCAAGGTGATTCAACAGATAAAATCATATCCCGGCTGCAAAAGATGGTTCACCATGAAAGAAGCCCGGATATTATTTCTATCTTGTCGCCGGGATATTTATTTCTAAACCCCTATGGTACCAGTCATGGATCGCCCTATGATTATGATACCCATGTACCATTATTATTTTCAAAAAAAGGTAGAAATGCCAAATCGATTTCTGATGCTGCTGAGACCGTTGATATTGCACCTACTATAGCTAAAATACTTGGCATAAATCCGTCTGCTACCTGCGATGGTATACCCTTAGGGTTATAATGTGTTAAAGCTTATCAATATTTCAAAACAATACGATGGTGTGCGTGCTGTTGATAGGGTTTCCTTCCAAGTGAAAAGAGGAGATATCTACGGTTTTCTTGGTCCCAACGGTGCGGGGAAAACCACCACCATCCGAATGATTATGGGTATAATGCAACCGGATGCGGGTAGTATAGAAATAATTGATAATAATAAGAGTAACTTGAGTGAACAGATTGTTGGTTATCTTCCAGAAGATCGAGGCTTGTATCAGAAACAGAAATTAGGAGAAATCATTGTATATTTTGGGTTACTTCGTGGATTAGAAAAAAGCACAGCAAAAGTCAGGGCGGCTGAGTGGCTTGAACGATTCGGGCTTGGTGACCAGCAAAATCGAAAAGTAGAAGAATTATCGAAAGGAAATCAGCAGAAAGTCCAGTTTATTTTATCTTTAATTCACGATCCCGCCCTGTTAATCCTTGATGAACCTTTTACCGGTCTGGATCCTTTAAACCAGTTGTTGCTTAAAGAAATCATCCAGGAAAAAAGAGAGATTGGTACAACCATACTATTCTCTACGCACCAGATGGAACAAGTTGAACGATTGTGTAACAATATCTGTTTGATCAATCAGGGTCGGATCATTGTTGAAGGAGCACTGGAATCGATCCGGGAAGCGCACCAGAGTGATGTTGTTGAATTAACCTATGCGGGGGAACTAAATAAGAAAAGTGCACAGGAATATTTTAATGAAATACTTATCACTGATTCGAAGATTTCCGGTACCCTGAAAGGTGATTCAACTTCCTTTTTACGCTGGGTTAATGACAAGGTAAATGTTGAATCTTTCCAGGTCAAAACTCCTAGTCTGGAGCAGATCTTTATTGAAGAAGTAAAGGCATCCTCGTGAAACACATCTGGATCATACTAAAGTGGGAATTTATAAATCGGGTTCGGTCAAAACTATTTATTATCACTACTTTTTTGTTGCCGTTTTTCATGGTAGGCATGATGTATGTTCCTGCCCTACTAATGGATCTTGAGCCTGAGACCATCACTGAGGTAGGACTTGTCTATGATGATTCCATTGATCCCCTGGTCCAGCGTTTCAAGGATCAAATAACATTTAACTATCGGTTGAAAAATGGCAACCCACAGTTTTTATTTAGTCGATCTGCAGATGAAGTGGAAGCACTTGATAGCGTAGCTGTTAAATCCCTGGATGGTTATCTTTTTATACCCTCATCAATTTTGGATACAGGTGCGGTCCATTATTTCAGCCATTCTCTGAGCAATGTGAAATTGTATGGACAGTTGAGGAGAACCTTGAATCAGGTAGTGATTGAGGAACGAATGATTAGTCAAAATATTGATATTGATCTTGTTGGAACACTCACCAGAAATATTACTTTTGAAACATTTGAGGTAGATCGGGAAGGATCTGCATCGGCAGGAGATATGATGTCTAGTTTTTTTATACCATACCTGTTTTTGATGATCTTATTCATGACTATTTTTATGAGCGGACAACTGCTACTTCGATCAGTAATTGAAGAACGCAATAATCGTACTATAGAAATATTGCTTTCATCAGTAAAACCAGATGAACTGATGGCAGGAAAGATTATGGGTCTAGGTGCCCTAGGATTGACCCAGATGGTTTTTTATCTCACAGTAGGTTTAATTACCGCCCATTACCGAGATATGGCAATGATAGAATTGAGGCAACTTCCTGTTTTCCTGATCTATTTTACGACTGGCTATCTATTCTTTGCTTCTATTTATGCAGCGATGGGAACATTATTTACTTCTGAGCAGGAAGCCCAGCAAACCAGCGGTGTAATTGGTATCATTGCAGTATTACCTTTGATTTTCGCATCCTATTTTATCACCAATCCGGGATCCGCATTCACGGTTGGTATATCCTATTTTCCCCCGCTTACTCCATTCATGATGATCCTCAGACTAGGAACCGGTACTGTCGAAGGGATTGAAATATTTATTACAGGTGTGATTATGATTATTTCCTGCTGGGGTATGATGAAACTGTCTGGAAAAATCTTCCGCACCGCAATCCTACTATATGGGAAACGAGCCACAATGAAAGAGATCATTCATTGGATCAAAGTCTGAATTTCGTTTCCAAAATAGAATTATTATCTAAATTCAGGCTTTAATGACAGCATTAATTACCTATTTTCTTATTGCCCTTCTGGTATCTTTTCTTTGTTCCCTGTTGGAATCAATTTTATTAAGTATCTCTCTAGCACAAGTTTCTGTGATGGAAAAAGAGGGCCTGCGGTCCGGGGAAATAATGAATGGACTTAAAAATAATATAAACCGCCCTTTGGCAGCAATCCTGACTGTCAATACAATAGCTAATACCGTTGGTGCAGCCGGTGTTGGTGCTCAGACTCTTAAAGTATATGGTAATGAATGGGTGGCACTGGCATCAGGAATTTTAACTCTATCTATCCTGGTCTTTTCAGAAATAATACCCAAGACAATTGGAGCGATTTATCATAAATCTCTAGCTGCATTTGCGGCTTATATAATACATGGCTTAATGATTATTTCATGGCCTTTTGTAATATTATCTGAATCCATGTCGAGATTATTGACCAGAGGCAATAATGAACAATCCAAAGCTTCCCGTGAGGAATTGCTGGCAATGGCTGAAATTAGTGAAGATGAAGGTAGTATAGATGAACATGAGGGGGATATAATTGAAAATCTGATGAAGCTGGATAACATTCCAGTGGAGGATGTTATGACACCTCGTTCTGTAATTTTCGCCATACAAAAGGACCATACAGTTGATGAGGTTGTTGAAAATCATTCACCAATCGCATTTTCAAGAATCCCAGTCTACGATAAGGATATGGATGATGTGGTCGGAATAGTCAGTCGCTATACATTGGTCAATAAACAGGGCGAAGATCAGTTTGATATTAAAATGAAGGAAATGCTAAAGCCGATACACACCGTTTTCGAAAAAGAATCAGTATCCGATATACTCGAAGAGTTTGTGAAGCGCCGTCAGCAGATCTTTATGGTTACTGATGAATTTGGTACTACCACTGGTCTAATCACTCTCGAGGATGCTATTGAAACATTGTTGGGCGTGGAAATTGTAGATGAACATGACCATGTGGTGGATATGCGAAAACTGGCGAAAGCAAAATTGAAGCAGAAAAAAATGGAAGAAAAATCAAAATAATTTGTGTCTATATCCATTGGACATAAGGGACATGAATTATAAATTTCCCGGCTTATTTCTCAGGAGAATAGAATAAAATGGCTAAGAAACAAACAAGTTTTGCTGATAAAGCTGCCAGGCTCGGCAAGGCTAGCGAAGCGACATACGCAAAATATATAAAAAGCGTTCGTTCTGAAAAAACAGGAAAATGGCGTTTT
Organism: uncultured Fidelibacterota bacterium; assembly: GCA_913043235.1. Taxonomy (GTDB): domain Bacteria; phylum Fidelibacterota; class Marinisomatia; order Marinisomatales; family UBA1611; genus UBA2134. The sequence goes on along the minus strand of CAJWLO010000074.1, from coordinate 4,321 downwards.
AATGAACAAATGATTCGCATGAATAAAGGTGAAACACTTGAAGCAACTTTAAAAAGAATGGATGAAGTTGCAAACCTCGTGGATATTGATTTGACCCAATTTGAAATGGAAACAGTGGCAGAAGAATCTGAAAACGTGGAAAAAGAAGTTACAAGTGATCCCGCTGAAACTGATTTAGAAAAAAAATCATTAGAATCTGATTTGGATACGAAAGAAACTGGAGAAAATAGAGAGAAAGAAACAGCGGAAACTGTAGCAGAAGCATCTACGGATAGTGAAGAAATAGAAGCAGGGGAAGAAGAATAAATACAGACTCGAATTACAATTGTATTGGAGAGGTGGCCGAGTGGCTGAAGGCGCACGCTTGGAAAGCGTGTTTACGTTTATAGCGTAACGTGGGTTCGAATCCCACTCTCTCCGCAAAAATAAAAAACTAAGTTAAGAAAAATTTTCGATGAGAAACCCCTGACACCAGGGGATTTTTGTTTGTAAGAGTGGTGGTTTCTTTATTTAATTTTTATGGGGGTCACTGTTATCAATTAGAATATTATATGGTTATCTAAATGTATGAAATACTAAAAGACATTTATACTTGGTCCATATATTCTGAGGAAAACAGAATAAATTTTAATGGTTACTTTATTTATTCACGTAATTCAACATTACCAAATATTGTTATTGATCCTCCATTTTTAAACAATACAGATCTTGAACAAATAGAGTCATTAGGCTCCGTTCAGCATATTCTAATTACTAATAGGAATCATATTCGGTGGAGTACTAAGCTAAAAGAAAAATGTAATGCTAAGATTAGTATGAATTTTTTAGATGAAAATAAACAGAATAGGATTGGTGATAATTATTATACTCATGACGAATTACTTTTTGATTGTATAAAAACTATAGTTGTTCCTGATAATAAATCCCCTGGAGAGACAGCATTATTTTGGGAAGAAAGAAAAATTCTTTTTTTGGGAGACGCTCTAATTGGGAAACCATCTGGAGCAGTATCATTACTTCCACCAGATAAATATTTAAATATAGAAAAAGCTAAAAATGGCATCCACGTATTAGATAAATTAAATTTTGAGAGTATATTATTGGCAGATGGTGATCCAATACTTTCCAACGGGAAAGAAGCCATTAATAAATTTTTAATTAATTAAGCAAGCAATTGAAATTCTAATACATTAATAAATAATTAAAGAGATAACCTTTACAATAACCAAAATATAAAATGGAATCAATATCCCTAAGACAATATTTTGATAGAGAATCATGTACCTATACTTATTTCATTTTTGATCCCATAAGCAAAGAATGCATAATTATTGATCCGGTATTGGAACAAATTGAACGTGATCTAGAGAGTTTAAAAATAATGAACTTAGATCTAATTGGTATTCTAGAAACACATGTCCATGCTGACCACATAACGGCTGCTTATTATATTAGAGAAAAAATAGGTGCTCCTATTTACTATGGATCAAAATCTGGTGTAAAAGATTCAGATTATTTGTTAGAAGATGGTGAATCCATTCAAGTTGGGAAATACTCTATCTTAACAATTCATACTCCGGGCCATACAAAGGGCTCTGTTTCTTATTACACCTGCGGTATGCTATTCACCGGAGATACGTTATTTATTGGTAGTACTGGTAGAACAGATTTTCAAGGTGGTGACTCTGGTACTTTATATGATAGTATAAAGAAAAAATTATTTCTATATCCAGATGATACAAAAGTATATCCTGCTCATGATTATTCGGGTATAATGTTTTCAACTATAGGGGAAGAAAAAAGATGGAACCAAAATGTAGGTAAAGGTATGACTAAAGAGAAATTTATTGAATCTGAAAAAGAAAAAGATAGACCTTACCCTAAGAATTTTGATATAGCGGTTCCTGCAAATATGCTATGCGGGAAAAAAATAAATGAATGATAAAAGTATTGTTAATAAATATTATGAGTATTTTTTATTAAGGCTGATATAATCATTTACTGGTGAGTTTCCTGAATATAAAAAAAGAAAATAATAAATTAATCAAATATGAACTACCCAATATTATATACATTCCGACGCTGACCCTATGCAATCAGAGCCAGGCTGGCTCTTGCATATATGAATATAACAGTTGAATTAAGAGAGATTCTACTCAGAGATCGACCGCAATCACTTTATGATATTTCATCTAAAGGTACTGTACCTGTATTGCAACTAATAGATGAAAATATAATAGATGAAAGTTTAGATATTATGTTTTGGGCACTCAAACAAGGAGAACAGTTCTGGTATAATGATAATATTGAAGATCAGAATCAATTAATTTCTAATAATGATAACGAGTTTAAGCATTGGTTAGACAAGTATAAATATCATGTCCGTCATCCAGACCAATCAGTAGAATATTATCGCAGTAAATGTTCTGAAACACTAATAGAGCTTGAACTAAGATTGAAAAATAATAGATACTTCGTAGGTGAATTATGTTGCCTTGTAGATACCGCACTATTCCCATTTATAAGACAATTTGCCAACGTAAACCGAGACTGGTTTTCTGAACAGTATCCGAATCTAGAGAATTGGCTAGAAAGCTGGATCGAAAGTACTCTTTTTAATTCAATAATGAACAAATACGAACAATGGAAACCCAAAGACAAACCTTTAATTATTGATTTCACATAAATGGAAAATTATCATCAGCCTGCAGTATTATTTAATTTTGACAACACTTATTCTCGCCTTCCAAAACAGTTTTATAAAAAAGTTTCACCTTCTAAGGTTCCTGAACCAAAACTGATTAAACTCAATGAAGATTTAGTTGAAGAATTAGGGCTGGATAAAAACAATTTAAATTCCCAGAATGGGGTTGATGCCCTTTCAGGTAATCGAATCCCTTATGGTGCAGATCCGCTTGCAATGGCCTATGCAGGGCATCAATTTGGCTCTTGGGTTCCTGAATTAGGAGATGGTCGCGCATTATTATTAGGAGAAATTATTTCACCAGGTGGCATTCGTCATGATATCCAACTTAAGGGTTCTGGCCCTACGCCATTTTCTAGAATGGGCGATGGTAAAGCACCATTGGGTCCAATCCTCCGTGAATACATTATAAGTGAAAGTATGCATTCACTTGGGATCCCTACTACTAGAGCCCTTTCCGCGATAGTCACGGGAGAAACCATTATTCGGGAAATACCCATGCCCGGTGCCATACTAACAAGAATCTCCAAAAGCCATGTAAGAATAGGTACTTTTGAGTATTTTTTTGCACGAAACGACACCGGTAACCTTCGCTCCCTAGCTGATTATATTATTAACAGACATTATCCAAAAGCTTTGGAATCAAGTAATCCTTACAGGCAGTTACTCTTTCTGGTGACTATGAAACAAGCAGAACTAGTTGCAAAATGGATGCTTTTTGGTTTTATACATGGAGTAATGAATACTGATAATATGCAGATTGCAGGAGAAACTATTGACTATGGTCCTTGTGCTTTTCTAGATACCTATGATCCGAAAAAAGTATTTAGTTCAATAGATCATGCGGGCAGATATTCATTTGAAAACCAGCCTATCATTGCTCATTGGAATCTCGCATGCTTCGCACAATCTATTTTCTCTTTATTGGACCCATCGAAGGATTCAGCTCATAAACAAGCTAAAGAAATAATTGATATGTTTCCTACCATCTACCAGGAAAAATTGAATTCCGGTATACTGCAAAAACTAGGTTTATCGATTGAAATTCATGATGATATTAAGCTTGCAAAAGACCTATTACATATCATGGCCGAAGGGAAAGCAGATTTTACTCTCACCTTTCGTCGACTATGTGAAGTATCAAGTACAAGTTCTGAATTGGATGGACCAGTCCGATTACTTTTTGATACCCCAAAGTTATTTGACAAATGGGCCAAAGGCTGGCGTAAACGATTATTATTAGAAAACATCAGTGAACAGGAACGAAAAAGAAAAATGGAAGCTATAAATCCTGAATTTATCCCTCGAAATCATATAGTAAATGAAGCAATTCAGAATGCACTAGATCAAGACTTTAATTTATTTGAACTTATTTTAAGGATATGTAAACAACCTTTTAAATCGCAGCCAGAATATAGAAAGTTTATGAATCCACCTCTTACCCATCAGGAAATACACCAAACATTTTGTGGGACATAAATCAGTATAGATAGTCTTGATTGATATAATGGCCATATTTGGGCATGTTGTTCACGTTTGGTTGGTCAGCAAATCATCTTCTAAAGAAGATGAAAAGCCTCATGAGGTATCAATAGTATACAATTAATGCATGATAAT
>CAJWLO010000073.1 GCA_913043235.1 uncultured Fidelibacterota bacterium | reverse complement strand
TAATCGATCTATACTTTTTTTAATACTGGCCAAGTGGGAATCAATATTGCTCTCAACTGTAAAAAAATTCTTTTCTAATTCGTCCAACCTTTTGGCAAGTTTTTCATGTTTCCTATCTGATAATTCGCCCAGGTCTTTGATATCCATATCAATTTTTTTTCCGGACCTGACTGATTGATCCACTTGATCTGCGATGGCAACTTGAAGTAACTTTATCTGACTGGTATATTCACGGACAGCCTGATCAATTTCTTGATTCAGGTTCTCGACAGCTTGATCAATTTTCACATTAAGAGCTTCATCTTGGGTTTTAAGGGCTACGGTCAAGGCGGCAATGGATTCGCCATTCATTTCGATGGCATCTTCAATTGCTGCAAAACTTTGACTAACCTGCTGGACTTCCTGAATCAAATGAGCGACGGAGCCGGCCATTATATCGATCTGATTTTTTTGGTTCTGCTGACCTTGAATAACATTCTGAAGTTCGCGACGGGTATTTGAAACAGTGCCTGTGAGTAAAAAGGCTGTATTTGTCGTCGTTTCCAATTTTCGGTCAGCTTTCCTAAATTCACTTGCATAATAATCCACTGTATCCTTCAAGCCTCCAACATTCTGGCGATTGGCAGCAATATCCACTCGTTTTTCCACACCATCATCCTGGAGATACTGGATCTGTTTTTTCTGTTCCCTTCCCTGGGAATGAAGTCGTAATAGATCGATCTCAAATTCGCTCTGCAATACTTCAAGCTCTTGATAATTGACTGATAGATTATCTAACACTATTTGCAGTGAATCATTCAAATGATCTAGTTTTCCCGTTAGATAATCCACATGGTTTTTAAGGTGATCCACTCGTTCCGATATGAATGATAAGTCTCCCTTTCTAGCCAAATCTTCCCTGCCAAGAATATCCATAGTTAATATTTTAATTGTACCTTGCTCTGTTTTCAGAAAAATGCGATTTTGGTTTTCGTTGACTACATTTCCCTGTACGATAGATCCGTCCTTTAAAAAGAATATTGAAATATCCTGAGGAATTGCAGGAGAGGCCAGCAATAGGTAAAAGATTAGATAGTTAATTCTTCTATTCATCATAAGCGGACAGACCAAGAATCTAAACCAGTGCTGATTAAATGGGAAGAGAGAACAATGATGGGAAATGAGATACGTTTACTTAAGCTACTGATCAGATCTACAACACAGATTATACAAACATTTGGTAAATAGCAATTTTACAACAGGGTTTAGAAAGGCCAGATGAAAGGGATGAAAATGGTTGCCAGGTTCCAGAATATAAGATTTAATGGCAATCCTGTGTTGATAAGATTTGAAAATCGATACCTGCCAGGTCAGCATACCATCAGATTTGTCTGATAACCAATCGGAGTCATAAAACAAGTGGAAGCTCAATAATAAATAGCAAAAATAAACGGTCTTGGATCAATACTGAATTCCTACGCCGCCACAATTGTAATGGGTGTCAATATAATCGCCACTGATTTGACTGACATTACCGCTATTGCGATCACAGCTTTATTACTAAATCCGAAAATCGCCTGTTCAATATTTAGATATCTTGTCGCTAATAAAACAACAAGAAAATCTAGGACAATAACATCTATAGGCAGCACATCAATAATGAACACTATAATGATAATAACGAGAAGCAGCAGAAAAATTAGAATTTCAATTGTCATAGGATTTTTACCTATAGGGTCATTTTATGCCTTTTTGTCTATTTCTGTAAATTGAGTCTTATAAAACAAAAAACCCATTTCAGAGACGATCACTCATCTAGAAATGGGTTCATTCTCGGGGTGCCGAAGGCCGGACTCGAACCGGCACGGGGTTTCCCCCACTGCCCCCTCAAGACAGCGTGTCTACCAGTTCCACCACTTCGGCATTTTTACTAGTTATTGCCGCCCAAATCAAGAGTTGCTTCCTCTTCAACAGGAGGAATCTGCTCAGCGCCTGGGATTAAAGGCCGCTCATCTGCAGCCTGCTTAACAATCGAAGATGTACTGCTATCAGCTGGGCCACTGAGCATGCTGATGACAACTGCTAGGGACAAAAATAATACTGCCAACCAAGTCGTAATGCGGCTAAGTACATTCCCTGCGCTTTGTCCTCCTAAAATACTACTGGCAGCTTGTCCCCCAAACGTACCCGAAAGACCTCCACCCTGGCTGGCTTGCATTAGTACCACTGTAATCAGCAAGATGCTAATTACTGTATGTAGAATAATTAAAAATCCAATCATAATTTCCTCATTTGAACTTGTTCAACACTATTTGCTATGGATGTGAAAGATACCACATCTAAACTGGCACCACCAATTAAGAAACCGTTCACACCAGGTACCTGAATCAATGCCTGTGAGTTATCCGGTTTTACTGATCCTCCATAGAGAATCGGCACAGAATCAATTTCATCAAACCGACCATCAAGTATTTCACGCACCATGGCATGGGTATCCTGAACTTGATTTACCTCTGCTGTGACCCCTGTTCCGATCGCCCAGACCGGTTCATAGGCAATCACCACATCTCTAAGTGATGACACACCAGTTAATCCCTGTTCAAGTTGAATCCGTAGAACAACTTCCGTCTCTCCTGCTTGACGCTGTTCAAGAGTTTCACCAATACAGAATATCGGTTTTAACCCACCTTTAAGCACCGCATGTACTTTACGGTTAATATCTCTATCTGATTCACCAAATATATTGCGACGTTCAGAGTGTCCCAGGATCACATAAACTGCTCCGCAGTCCTTGATCATGGCAATAGAAACCTCACCTGTAAAGGCGCCTTCTTCTTCCCAGTGGCAGTTTTGAGCTGCTTTATAGAATGGCGGCTTAACATCCATTTCAAAAAGCCCTGTAAAAGGCGGACCGAAGATAATGGAAATATGTTCTATGTTCAAAAGCATATCCATCGTTTCAGAGACAAAGGATTTACCATCAGATGGGGTCTTATGCATCTTCCAGTTTCCCGCAACTATGGGAGTTATATTCAAATCAAGCCTCCAGACTTTCAAGGGCTGGCAACCGCTTACCACTCAATAGTTCTAGTGAAGCACCACCACCTGTGGACACATGGGACATTTTCTCTGTTAAATTAAATTTATTTATGACTGCAGCTGTATCTCCGCCGCCAACAATCACTGTTTTTCCAGCATTTTTGAATTCTGCGAGATGGTTAGCAATTTTAAAACTCCCCACATGATAGCCCTGGAGCTCAAATACTCCAAGGGGACCATTCCAAATTACAGTCCTGGATGCATTAAGTTCAGACATAAATTTTTTTATAGTTCCTGGACCAATGTCAAGCCCCATGAGTTCTCCAGGAATAGAGCTGACTTTAAAAGGACCTTTAGGACTAGTATCATCCAAAGCCTGCCCGCAGATAACATCATCAGGTAAAACAAGTTTCACACCTTTAGTTCTAGCCTTATTGATAATATTCTTAGCAGCGGAGAGCATGGTCTCATCTACCAAAGACCCTCCGACCTCTTTACCACGGGCTTTAAGAAAAGTAAAGGACATACCACCGCCGATTAGTATGGTATCCGCTTTTTCAAGAAAGGTCTCGATCAGAGCCAGTTTGCTATCAATCTTTGCCCCACCAAGGATCAGCAGTAGAGGACGACTTGGCTTCCGCATTATCTTATCCATGAACTTTATTTCTTTTTCAATCAAAAATCCCATACCCCGATGTTTAAAATGCTCTGCTACACCTACATTAGAGGCGTGAGATCTATGAGAAGTGCCAAAGGCATCATTGATATAAACAGAGCCATGACGCGCCAATCTCCTAGAGAATTGTGAATCATTTTGTTTTTCCTGTTTATAAAACCTCAAGTTTTCCAGAAGATGAATTTCACCCGGTTTCAATCCCAAGGAAGTATCCAAAGCATCGCTTGAAATACAATCATGGGAAAATTTAATAGGCATTTCCAGAAGACCGGCCAGTTCTTCTCCTGCGGGCATCAAACTAAATACAGGTTGTGATAAACCATTTGGCCGACCTAAGTGAGACATGAGTACCAAAGCTGCCCCTTCATCAAGTGCGTAATTTATAGTAGGAAGGGCGGCCTGAATACGGAAATTATCCACCACCTGTTCATCTTTCAGAGGAACATTAAAATCCACACGTACTAAAACATGCTTCCCCTTCAGGTCAAAGGCTTTAAGGGAACGGACCATCTATATATTCAATCAGAGAGGATACGGTGAAGGTCATAACTGTTTTTGTGTCCAAATCCTTTATGAATCCTTTTAAAACAATAGTGATCCATTGATCAATACAACTGGCATAGTTAGAATCCCGGCAATAGAAATTTTGCCACCCTAATAAAGGGAAGATATTGGACAATGGTAAATTAAGAAATGTGGAAACGCCAGAATGAAATAGAGAAAAATGTAAAAAAGCAGCCATGATCGTTAAATAAAATTAAGATGCTGTTTATTGAGTTACCAGATCTGGTTTGTTCCATATTACTTTTAGAGAATAATCCTGACTAACTTTGAACATGATTGATATTTCAAACGGCTGGAAATCACGTACTGATTTCCAGGATCTGATGCCCCACCGTGTGCATGAGATCCTTCTGGTAGCCAGCCCCTATGACGCCTTCATTCTGGAGGAAGATGGCCAGCTCACGGAGCAAATCCTCACTGAGTATCTAGGTATGAATTTCAATTACGCGCCTCGGGTCAACAGAGTTTCTACAGGTTTTGATGCCCAAGAAACAATGAAAAAAAAGAAATTTGACCTAGTTATCGTGATGCTTCGTATTGAAGACCAAGATCCAATTTCACTAGGCAGTGCCATAAAGGATAAATATCCACGGAAACCGGTCATACTTTTGGCATTTGATGAGACAGAATTAAAACAATTGCCGACAACCATCTCTAAAAAAGCCATTGACCGTGTTTTCATCTGGTCCGGCGATGCCTCGGTCTTTCCTGCTATTATCAAATTTACTGAAGATCGCCAGAACGCTAAAAGGGATATCCTGAGAGGAGATGTGCGGACCATTTTGGTAATCGAGGATTCCCCAAGGATGTATTCTATACTTCTGCCCCTCATCTATAGAGAGATAATGTACCAAACCAAAAACCTGGTCAACAAAAGTCTAAACCATGCTCAACGCCTGCTCCACCTACGAGGTCGACCAAAAGTCCTATTAACCGTAAACTATGAAACAGCAGAAAAATATATCAAGCGCTACGGCCGCAATGTAATCGGCGTGATTTCCGATGTCCGTTTTCTCCACAATGGCAAGAAAGATCCACAAGCGGGATTCAGGTTTATAAAATGGGTGCGAGCGATCGAGCCCAGCATGCCAATAATGCTCCAATCAAGCGATAAAAACAACCGTTCGATGGCAGAAAAACTTAAGGTCCAGTTCTTATATAAACGTTCTCAGACCATGCTTAACGACCTCCGTTCCTTTATTATACGTAATTTTGGTTTTGGAGATTTTATATTCCGTCTCCCTAGCGATGAAGAGGTTATGAAAGCCAGGAATATGACTGAATTTATCCAAAGCATAGAAGAAGTACCCGAAGAATCACTACTATACCATGCACAGTACAACCATTTTTCAAACTGGCTTGCTGCTCGCACAGAATTCGCCCTTGCTTCCAAACTGCGCCCTGTGGATATCCGAGATTATAAGACTGGTGAAGACCTGCGAAAGCTCCTTCTGAACCATTTGCGATCGCCAGATATAAAACAGATTACCAGCCTGGTTGTGGATTATAATGCAGGGAGAAAAAGAAAACATCAATCCAATTTCTCCAGACTTTGCGGCGGTTCTCTGGGCGGAAAAGCCCGCGGGCTGGCCTTTGCCCGGACTATGCTGGAGCAATCTGATATTCAGGCTGAATTTAAAAGCTTGAAAATTGATATTCCTAAAACGGCCGTGATCGGTACAGACGAATATGATCGCTTTATGAAAGATAATGATCTGTGGGAAAAAGCACTATCCGCACCAAATGATCTAGAATTAGAAAAAGTGTTTTTAGAAGCACGTTTCTCCCTAGACATTATGCTGAAGTTAGAATCATACTTGAAGGAGAACACAATACCCCTAGCTGTGCGCTCATCTTCCTTGTTGGAAGATTCCCAATATCAGCCCCTGGCGGGTACTTACGCCACCTTCATGCTACCCAACAACCAAACCACCGTAAGGGAAAGGCTCCATCATCTGCTTGGAACCATCAAACTCATTTATGCTTCCACATTCAAAGGTGATGCCAAAACGTTGCTGGCTAATACTGCACATAGGATCGAAGAAGAAAAAATGGCAGTGATTATTATGGAAATTGCAGGACAGGAATATAGCAGCGGCCGTTACTATCCTACCATAAGCGGAGTTCTGAAAAGTATTAATTATTATCCTGTCTCCTATATGACTCGGGATGAAGGTGTGGCTTACCTAGCCCTTGGTTTCGGAAAAACCATTGTAGATGGGGGGAAATGCCTCCGGATCTCTCCTAGATATCCTAATATTCAACCCCAGTTCTACTCTACCCGATCTACTCTGCAAAGTTCTCAGAATAAATTTTACGGATTAGATCTAAACTCTGATATTAAAGAAAATAATAGTCAGGATCTCATACCTTACGACCTGAAAGAAGCGGAGCAAGATGGTGCGTTAAAATGGGTGGGAAGTGTACTCTCAAGTGAAGATAATACTCTTCGGGATTCTCTCAATAAAGAAGGGACAAGGATTGTTTCATGTGCACCAATACTCAAGATGAATTTAATCCCCCTAGCAGATACTCTGAAACGGATACTAGCTTTAGGGAAGGCATCTTTGGGCTGTCCTGTGGAAATAGAGTTTGCAGTTAACTTATATCAAAGCCAGAATCAAAAACCAGTATTCTCACTCCTGCAGATCAAACCCATGGTACTCACTGGGATGAAATCCATCCAGGTAAAAGATGTTAAACCAGTGCACCATTTCTGCTCGAGCAGCATAACCCTTGGGGATGGAATATTTGATAATATTTATGATATCTTATATGTACGTCCGGACACATTTGACTTGGGCAAAACAGATGAAATTGCTCAGGAGATAGATGCTTTAAACAGCAGTTTTAAAAGCGACAAACATTATATCCTAGTTGGTCCGGGCCGCTGGGGCACAGCGGATCCCTGGCTAGGAATCCCTATTAATTGGCGTCAGATTAGTGAGGCACGTATCATTATTGAGGTTGGTATGGATGAACTACCTATTGACCCTTCGTTTGGCAGCCATTTTTTTCAGAATATCACCAGCCTACATATCGGGTATATTACCATCGATCCTAATAAATCAATGGACTTCCTAGATGATAAATGGCTACAAAAGCAAACCAAAAACACCAAAGGGGAATTCGTAGATCATTTCTCCTTTAATCAACCGCTGCTTACCTATTTAGACGGCTTAACAGGAAAAGGAATGATTCATAAACCACAACCAAAACTGGAACTGCAAATGGATGAGGAAGAATCATCAGGAATATAGCTATGATTCGAACCTACACAACACCCTGGTCCAACATGGCATCAGCTACTTTAATAAATCCAGCAATGTTCGCGCCTTTAACATAATCAATACTGGTTCCTTCCTGTCCATGAATCACGCAGGATTCATGAATATCCGTCATGATTGTTTGCAGGCGATTATCTACTTCTTCCCGAGTCCATTTCAGGCGCATACTGTTTTGGGTCATTTCCAAGCCACTGGTGGCCACACCACCGGCATTGGCGGCCTTTCCAGGTCCAAAAAGTACATTACTTTTCTGAAACATATGGATCGCATCAGGATCTGAAGGCATATTAGCACCTTCAGCTACAACTTTTACTCCGTTTGTAACTAGTTCTTTGGCTTCATCTTGACTGATCTCATTCTGTGTCGCACAAGGCAGAGCAATATCGCAAGGAACAGACCAAGGTCGCTGTCCCTCCAGGTAAGTGCAGCCAAATTCATTTGCATACTCTTTAATACGACCACGACGGTTGTTCTTTAAATCTATCACCCAGGCTAGTTTATCTGCATTGATTCCCGCTTCATCATGAATAAAACCGGAAGAGTCCGACAAGGTTATCACTTTAGCACCCAACTGGGTAACTTTTTCCGCTGCAAACTGAGCAACATTTCCAGAACCAGAGATAGCAACTTTTCTGCCTTCAAAACTATCCCCATCGGTATTTAGCATTTCCTGAGCAAAATATACACATCCGTAGCCGGTGGCTTCAGGACGGATAAGCGACCCACCCCAGTTGAGACCTTTTCCTGTTAGTACTCCGGTGAATTCATTGCGTATACGTTTGTATTGGCCAAATAGAAATCCAATCTCACGGCCACCTACACCAATATCACCGGCAGGTACATCTGTATCGGCTCCTATATGTCTGCATAATTCCGTCATAAAACTCTGGCAGAAATTCATGACTTCGTTATCAGACTTGCCCTTCGGGTCAAAATCTGAACCTCCCTTACCGCCACCCATGGGGAGTGTGGTTAGGCTATTTTTAAACACTTGTTCAAAACCCAAGAATTTTAGAATAGACAGGTTTACAGATGGATGAAACCGTAAGCCCCCTTTATAAGGGCCAATGGCGGAATTGAATTCGACCCGAAAACCGCGGTTAACCTCAATATCCCCTCGATCATTTCTCCAAGGCACACGGAACATGATTACCCGTTCTGGTTCTACGATGCGGTCTAGGATACGGGCATGAAGATAATGAGGATTATCCTGAAGAAAGTTCCACAAGGATTCAGCCACTTCATGAACCGCCTGATGGAACTCCACTTCACCGTGGTTTCGGGCTTGGACTGAGTGCATAAAATCTTCTATGTTGGAATACATAATTGGACTCCCAGGATAGGTTAATACGGACCTTAAATTAAGGAGAACTTTATAACCCCCAATATAATTTTTCTTGTGAATTCCCGCTGGTATTCTTAGGGTGCTCCGCCTAATTTTCCAAGCCTTTTTTGTTAAAAATAATCTGGCGGAGTAGCTCAGCTGGTTAGAGCAGCGGAATCATAATCCGCGTGTCGGGGGTTCGAGTCCCTCCTCCGCTACTGCAATTTGTCGACGAGAAACCCCCTTAACCGGGGGTTTTTTGTTTCTACTACTTTTTTACAAATCGGGCAATAAAAGGCAGTATAATGCAGGGGATTTGCCACCAGCATGCCACCAGATTATTTACCATGCTTCGCGGAAGTTTAAGTAGATATTAAATATCTAGGTTATTAATAAAGAACCATCTTTTTCGTCTGTATTAGATAACCAGCTTTATTTTCAATAGAAATAGTTATAGCTGACCGTAATTTTAAGATGGAGGTAGCTAGGATAAATCCGTAAATTTGATAAATCCTTAATACAGGAGCTAATTTTATAAGTTAATCAAGGAGATGGTCATGTCCTACCGCATCCAGACATGTAATCCATTCCCATTTTTCAGCGCTGTGCTGTTCCATGGGAATAAACTTATTCTATTCTTCTTGCTCTTCTTCTGCATTTCAGTTGCCCAGCAAGGAAAACCCACCGTAGCTATTTTAGATTTTGAAGGCCAGGGCGTAGACGCATCTGAAGTCCAGACCCTGACAGAGCGTATGCGCACAGAGATCGGTAATACCAAGGCGGTGCGTTTGATCGAGCGTAAGGCGGTAGAAAAGATTATGCAGGAACAGGGCCTACAGCAGTCAGGGTGTACTTCAGATGAATGTGCCGCAGAAGTAGGACAGCTACTGGGTGTACAGTTTATGATCAGTGGTTCTATAGGCAAGATGGGTAAGAGCTATACCATTGATGCCAAAATGTTTTCCGTAGAGTCTGGTGAGACCGTTCGAACCCAGAACGCTACCCATGAAGGAAACATCTCTGGTCTTTTAACCGAGATGGAGATATTGGCCTGGGAGATCGTAGGTCTACAGGCCCCAGGCAGCCTCAAGCTTAAGCGTGCGGGGACAGATGCGACCCGTACGGTAGCGGTACTGGACTTTGAAGGCAGGGGTATAACCCGTGAAGAAGCCCAAACCCTGACAGATCGGTTTACCACGTCCCTGGCATCTACGAAAAAAGTGGTTATGGTAGAGCGTGGTACCATGGTAGATGTATTAGAAGAGCAGGGCTTTGAAGCTGGAGAGTGTGCCAGTGATGAAT
>CAJWLO010000072.1 GCA_913043235.1 uncultured Fidelibacterota bacterium | reverse complement strand
TAATCTCCTTATAATACTGCTAAAATATCGCTTTCGCGCATTATGATGTAATCTGTCCCCTCAAGAGCTATTTCACTACCGGAATATTTCCCGTAGAGTACTTTATCTCCTTCTTTGACAGTCATTTCAATCAGGTTACCTGCATCACTGGCTTTCCCGGGCCCAACAGCGACAACACTGCCTTGCTGTGGTTTTTCTTGGGCAGTATCAGGCAAAATGATTCCCCCTGCAGATTTATCTTCAGCCGGGGCAGGCTCAACCACAACTCGGTCGGCCAAAGGCTTCAGGCTTAATCCCATATCTGAGACTCCTTTTGTTTTATTTTTAGATAATAATAAAAATATTCTATTATAAGCGGCGGCGAAATTACTACCAAAACCAAAGATTTATCAATAGTTCATCGCAAGAGTCTTTAAAATAGAATACAAAAGACTAATTCACAAAAATCGTGCCATTAAAAAAGATATTTCATATTGGTATATATATTATACTATACATGCCATTATGGCGTATATTCACCTTCATTTACCTGTGCTTCCAAATCCTCCTTTCCCTCTATCAGTTTCTGTCAATTTGTCCACCAATTCAAAATGGATCGGGCTACCGTCCATGGCCACAAGTTGAAACAGACGCTGACCGGGTTCTATGGTATAAGGTTCATTTTTTATATTATCCACTGCTGCCATTATTTCACCTCGATATCCAGTATCTATTAAGCCCAAAGAGTTGCATTGCCTTAATGGTGTATTAGAAATACTAGAGCGAGGCATCAATAGATAAGGTCTCATTTCTGTATTTTCGCAGGCGATCTGAAAATTTATTCTGGCTGTTTCACCACCAGCAATTGTTTGCGTATTTATAATGAACAGATCAATTCCGGCATCGCCTTCATGAAAATGTCCATGATTATCATAATAACGTCTTACATTATTAGAGAATGGTTTAATTTTCAGATGCATTTTCAATTTCCATTATGTATGATTTGATTAATTCAATATGTTTTGGTGTAGATCCACAGCATACCCCAATTACATCCGGGTCTAAATATAAAATTTCCTTTATTCCGGCCTCAAACTTAGAATTATCTAAGATTTCAAAATAATGATTCTCAAAATTTGCGATACCCAAGTTTGGAAATGCACCCCAGGTACCGGAAAACTTTTGGTCTATGCTATGCACGGCATCCAGAGTTGTCTCAATTTTATTGCAGTTAAAAAGCAGGACTGAAATACCCACATCATCCAAGAAATCAAATACAGATTCTAATCTGGTACCATCGAGTAAATGGTTTTCATCATGCAAAATGAGACTTATCCATCGCTCCTGCATCAAGTTAGAGCTCAATCCCATCGCAATTTTAATCTCTTCTAAATTGCCCATAGTTTCAAATAGAATAAGATCAATATCGGTCTCAAGGAACCATTCTAAAACTGTACCATAGGTATCTTCCACGGCTGTTTTCCCTGGATAAAGTTTAGGTTTATAACAATCTTCCACCGTTGTAATTGAGCCAGCAATCCTTACTCTATCTATTGAAGATTTTCTGGCCAATTCCACCGCTTTCAGCAAACTATCCCTCGCTCTTTCTGATGCCCTTAAAGAAGTATACCCTGCTTTTCTATAAGTCCAAGGTGTTGTTCGAAATGTATTTGTAGTAATCACATCAGATCCCGCTGCAATATAATTATCATG
Organism: uncultured Fidelibacterota bacterium; assembly: GCA_913043235.1. Taxonomy (GTDB): domain Bacteria; phylum Fidelibacterota; class Marinisomatia; order Marinisomatales; family UBA1611; genus UBA2134. The sequence goes on along the minus strand of CAJWLO010000072.1, from coordinate 8,556 downwards.
GACCTGTTGAACAGATTCCGGGTGAGTCAGGTTTATATCTGCAGACCATAGCGGTAATGGCAGGTCAAGCCCGTAACGAATCAATTCTGTACCCATGGCACCATCAAGTATAAGTGGAATATTCACTGAGAAGATCTTTGATGGAATTTAGATATATAATATATACTTATACTGAGTAAGATAATTCCAATCCCAACAAACGATTCTAACGGTCTTTCCCTGAAAGTGTAGAATAAAATCCATGCATTCACCATAAGAAAAATTAATGGCGTCATTGGATAGCCCCATACCCGATAGGGTCTTTCTAAATACGGTTCCTTGAGTCTAAGTATAAATAACGAAGCGACTGTTAACACTGTGGTTAAAATAAGAGAAATTCCCGCGTACATTAAAACCTGCTCGAATGAAGATGAAAAAATGAATACTAGAGATATACCAAGCTGTAGCCAGAATGCATTCAAGGGAATTCCACGGAGGTTTTTTTTACTTAAAAAATGTATGAAATTGTGATCCTCACCCATTACCTGCATGATTCGTGGTCCTATAAAAACATAGCTGCTTACTGTAGATAGTAGCAAGATCGCAATACCCATACCGATGATTTTGGCTCCAGTTTCTCCGAAGATAATCATACCGGATATATACCCTATTTCAACTTGTCTTACCATTGAAGTGACTGGCGTTGTGAATAAAAAAATATAATTTAGCAAGATGTATAGTCCCATCACAAAAACGGTTCCAAGCAACATGGACCAGGGGATATTCCGTTTTGGATTTATTATCTCTCCGGAAATATAGATTGCTGAATTCCAACCTGTATATGCATAGGAGACCCAGACCAGACTCACGGCAAAGCTAGAACTGAATAACAATTCCCCATCTCCTGTTATCGGGAGAACCGAAATATTTTGCGGTATATCAACCATAAACCCAAAAATAATAAATATTAGGATTAATATTATTTTAATAGCAGTGGATGCATCCTGGAATAATGTCCCCCACTTAATACTGATCATATGCAGCGCATGAAAAAGTATAATTGCAACCAAGGCCACCCTATTAGGATCAAAATCACTGAATACAGCTGTAAAATAACTGCCCAGAGCCATAGCGGCTAATACAGCCGGAGCAGTAAAACCTACAGTTGCAGATATGAATCCGCCGGAAAATCCAATCGCAGGATGAACAATCCTAGAAAGCAGATGATACTCGCCACCAGATCGGGGAAGGGCTGCTCCCAATTCGCCGTAGGTTAATGCACCACATAATGCAACAACCCCACCCACAACCCAGAGCATCATCAAAGGGAAAACAGACTGGATATCCACCAATTGATACCCTAGACTGGTGAAAACACCAGTCCCGATCATAGAAGCTATTACAAATGAAATAGCGGTTGATATTGTCAGATGCCGGCCAGTAGTTGCTTGGTTTGGATTCATTAAATACCTATCAATTTCGGATCAGATTGACAGCAAGCAAAATCCACCCAATAATAAATAATAGACCACCTATTGGAGTAATAGATCCCATCCAGCTTACCCCAGTCAAAACAAGGATATATAGACTGCCAGAAAATATAATTATCCCTGCTGTGATAATCAGGGCCGGGATATCAATAATATTCTGGTGGACATGAAAACCGATAAGGCCGATAACCATCAACCCAATGGCATGATAGATATGATACCTTACCCCTATTTCAAATATTGCCAGATCTTCTGATGATATTTTTGATTTTATTATATGAGCACCAAAGGCACCTAAAACAATTGCAAGAGCCATGAGAACCGCTCCCACAATAACCCAGATTTTCATTTAGTATGTTCGTTGCGTTGGATCACAGTTCGCATTGGGAAAGGTATCTCAATATGTTCTTCATCAAATCGCTGATGTAGTTTTTTAATAAATTGATGAATGATAGTGTGATGATCGCCATATTTATTACAACGGAAATATGCCATCATATCTATACTGGACTCACCTAGGGATTGGATACGCACTGCAGGCGTATAATTTTTATTTGTTTCTTCAAAACTATTTTGAATTTTATCTGCGACTTCCAAAGCTACTTTTTCAGCCATATCCAGATCTGTGCCATAGGCAACACCAAATGGTATTTTTACGGAAAAGCTGGGATCATTGCTATCATAGTTTTTTATAATGGCAGAAGAAAGTTTTGTATTGGGAATATGAATAATATTATTGGACCTTTCCAACAAGGTTGCATTGCGCCAAGAAATATTGGTGACATAACCCATATCACCTGAATCTATATGGATAAAATCACCTGGTTGAACTTTTTTACTAAGTAAAATATGTAATCCTGCAAAAACATCCGATAGTGTATCCTTCAAAGCCAGTGAAACTGCCAGCCCACCAACTCCCAGGGCTGTAAGCATTGGTGCAATAGAAATCTCTAATATATCCAATATAATAAGAATACCTATAAGATAAACGGTAATCCGTACGATATTTGTAAAAATGACTGTGGAAGGGAATCCCTTGTCCTGTTTTTGTGACCATAAATTAAAAAGCCCAACAATTAGTTTGGAGGCTGCATGGGTAATGGAAGCAATAAGTAAAACTACAAGTAATTTCGAAACATAAGTACCTATTGGATCTGCAAATTTAATATCTCGAACAGCAATAGATAGAGCAGCAAGAAAAAACCAGAATACAATCTGCGACTCCAGTGCTTTCAGGAAAACATCGTCCCCTTCCCATTTGGATTTTTCTGCCGCATTAACTAACCTGGCATGAATAAAGCGCTTAAAAACCCAACCCAAGAGAATACCAGCTGCAACAATACATCCAGGGAGTCCCCATTTCATGATATTTAACTGTAGCCAGTTAACCATTAATCAAATTTTACTGATACCAGCTGGGATAATCCCTTTTTCTCCTGGGTCACACCATACATATAATCAGCGATCTCCATAGTCAATTTATTATGGGTTACAATGATAAATTGAGTTTCATCGCAAAATTTTGCAAGCACCCTAGTAAATTTTTGAATATTTACATCATCCAGGGGCGCATCTACTTCATCGAGTATACAGTAAGGACTCGGTTTAACCTGGTATATAGCAAACAATAGCGAAATGGCTGTCAAAGCTTTCTCTCCAGAGGAAAGCAAACGCAATGATGTATTGCGTTTGCCCGGTGGCTGAGCCACAATGCCTATATCCGCTTCCAGTGGATCGGGATCTCCAAGTAGGGAGAGTGTTGCTTCCCCACCTTCAAAAAATAGATGAAATAATTCTTCAAAGTTGGTTTTAATAAGATCAAAAGTTTCTTGGAAACGCTTACGTGCCACACGATCTATTTTACGAATTGTCTCTCGAAGGTTTTCTTCAGCATCGGTAAGATCATCACGTTGTGTATTTAGCATTGTAAGGCGCTCATTCTCATCTTCATATTCATCCTGTACAGCCATATTAACTGGACCAATATTTTCGAGGCTACGTTGTATTTTTTCTATTTTAAGTTCTAATTCTTCTTCTGATTCATCAACAATAAGCTCTTCCGCAACATTTTTACCATACCTATCTTGGATACGCTCTTCTAATAGACGAATTCGCTGTGTGGACTCCGTGACATCCAATTCCGCATTTTTCAGGTCTTCGAGTATCTGTTCACGATCCTGCTGTTCGGCAGCGATCTTTGCCTGGGTCTCTTCAATAGATTGGTAGGTATCACGATAGGCTGACTGTTTCAGATCCAGTATGGAACGCTGTTTTTGTATTTCCGCATTAAAGGTTTTTAATTCCTGCTCTGCAGATTTGATCTCAGAGTCCAGATCAGATTTTTTTTGTTGCAATTCTTTTATTTCCTGGGCAACAACTACCTGGCGGGCATGTAGTTCTTTCACCGAATCATCTCCAGATGATTTTTTAAATTTAACCTGATCTCTACGTGATTCTAACTCAACTAATCTGATACGAACATCCTGAAGTTTCTGCTGATAATTATCCCGGGACTCTCGAGCCTTAACCATAATCTCGTTGGCTGAATTCACATCTTCATCACAGGCTTCATAATCTTTTTCAGCTTTATCTATCATAGGCTGTAAAGACTGTAATGCATGCTTAGATTCTTTAAGTAATAATTTGATCGACTTTATCTCAGCTGTTGTATTTTTAATATTTTCAAATAACTGTTCCTGTTGTATTCGAGAGCGCATACTATCTGAATCAATGTCTGACAGAGTTTGTTTTAATTTTTCTAAGGTCTGAAGAGTGTCCTTTACTTTTTCCTTTTTGGAAACCACTTCTGCAGCGTTGTGCACTTCTCGAGAAGAATTTTTTTCTGCATGCTGCCTATAAGTTTCTATTTCAGTGATAATAGATTCCAGTTTTTTCTGACGACCCATAAGATTCCCATGCACAGATACCTGCCGATTTTTCAGTACTAGGTCGCTTCCGGAGTAAGAACCAAGTTGGTCCACTATACCCCACCCAGCCATTATCGTGGTCACTGCTACTTCTAAGTCTTTCACTACAAGTAAATTACCTAATAAATAATCTGCCAGCGGTTTTAATTGTTTACTTGTGGTTACCATATCAGAACCGCGACCTATGATATTACTATCATTTGGGATAGGTTTTATTTTTATCTTTAGGTCTGAAGCTTCTTTTAAGGGGATAATGGTTAAATCCCCTATCTCCAGTTTCCGTGCCTTACTTAGGGTAGACATGGCTGAAATTTTATCCTTGGCAATTAAACAATGAGACAGATCACCAAGGCCTGCTTCCAGGGCATCACGAAAATCAGGTTCGATTTGAAACATATCCGCTACAGTTCCCAATACACCAGAAAATTCCTGTGGGTTTTCAAGTATATAACGTGTACCCTCAGGGAATCCTTCCTTGGATTCAACAAGTTCATTATAAAAAGCCAATTGTTCATTGAGAATCTGCAGTTGGCCTTTAATGGAACGTTTTTCCTCTAAAATAGTCTCCCGCTCTTCAATAGCAAGCTGCATTCTTTTTTCATGCTTGTTTAAGGTATCACCCGCAGCAGTTAACTCATTGTGGATATCTTTCCGCGCTTGTTGAAGCCTTTTCAACTCTTTCCCCTGAAGAGACTTGTCCTGTATAGATACTTCAAGCATGCTCTCAAGTTCTAGTAAGGATGATGATTTTTCATCTACAAGTGCCCTAGTACGGTCAAATAAGGTACTATCATCCGCCTGCCTTCGTTGCAGTTGCCAGCGGGCATCTTGAGCCCGGTCTAATTTCTCTACCGATTCACTATAATTAGATTCCAACTCTTTAAAATTTTCTTTATCTTTTTTAAAGGCTTCAATTAGTGCATCGATATTTGGTTCCAATTCAGACATTTCTTCATCAAAGTCAAGGCTGAGCTGATCCAGATTCCCAATTTTTTTACGGTTATTATCGGTTTCTCGGTTCAACCTGTCTACAGTAAGTAATGCTCCGCGACCTTGCTCAGTCCAGACCAAGATCTTATTTCTTATTGCTTCCCGGTTTTCATTTAACTCTGTCATATTAACCTGAAGGTCATTCAACTCTGTCTCTTGAACCCGGTATGTTTCACGAAATTGATTTAACTCCTGCTCATGAATAGAAAATTCTGTGTTTTTTGATTCACGCAAATGTTTGAATTCTTTGATCTTTTTTTGCTGCGGGGCAATGAGAGACTGATACCTGAACTTCTTAAGGTAGGCAAGGGCCAGATCATTCTCTTCCAGGTTTTCAGTGAGAATCTCGTGTCGTTTAAACCGTTTTAATTGCAACTCCAGAGTACGGACCTTTTGTTCCACCTCAGAAATGATATCATTGATCCGTTCTAGATCTACCCGGGTAGCATCAAAACGCCTGATGGTCCTTTTTCGCTGATGCCGATATTTATTGATACCGGCTGCTTCTTCAAACATCCTACGGCGGTCATCCCCTGTCTCCGAAAGGATCTGTTCAATCATCCTCAATTCAATAACAGAATAGGCATCAGCTCCCATGCCTGTATCTACAAATAGATCATTGATATCTTTCAGCCTACAGGGTGTGCGATTTAAGAAATATTCTGATTCCCCGCTACGGTATACCCGACGTGCTATTTCAATATCATTATATTCAACAGGAAGTTTTCCTCTGTTATTATGAACGGTAAGTGAGACTTCACACACGCCTAGAGGTTTTATATTTTCAGCCCCATTAAAAATTACATCTTCCATCTTTCCGCTACGTAGAATACTATATTTCTGCTCGCCGAGCACCCAGCGGATGGCATCTACGATATTGGTTTTACCGCATCCATTCGGGCCAACCACGGTTGTAACACCTTGGCCCAGTTTCATCACTTCCTTTTTGGCAAAAGATTTGAAGCCATGAAGTTTCAGTTCAGATATATACACTAATGCTGGTCTGGTTGTGGGTCTTTAATTTACATGAATTCCGACGGGAATTCCACCACCGGTTTACAGATTTTAAGAGATTTTTATTAAGAGTCTTATCCTGGTGGCCAGGAAAAATTCCTTCCACCTAGGAGGTGGAGATGGATATGAAATACGGTCTGACCTGCAGCCTTATTACAGTTAAATCCGGTCCTGTAACCATCTTCTGCAATGCCCTCGGATTTTGCCAAGTCTTTCGCAACCTGGATCAATTCACCCACAAGTTCCGTGTGCCGGTTTTCGAGATCATTTAGAGTCGAAATATGAATTTTTGGTATTATTAAAATATGAACTGGTGCCTGAGGATTAATGTCTCGGAAAGCCATAATCCGATCATTTTCAAATACTTTATCCGCAGAGATTTTACCTTCAGAAATTTTACAGAAAAGACAATCGCCCATAATCTATCCTAATAATTCATTTAATATTGCAATAGAATTTAAGGCTGCTGTTTCAGATCTGAGACGCCGATTTCCAAGATTAAAATAGGCTACATCTTTATCATTCATCAATTTGATTTCCTGCTCAGAAAAGTCACCCTCTGGACCAATAATAACATGAATCGGAAAAGATGCGTTCAGCTCTAAAACCTTTAAAGTCAAACCAGCGTTCATTTTACCTACAATGACCTGTTCCTTAGGGTAAACAAAAAAATCATGTAATCTTACAGATGGATGGATAATAGGAAAACGACTTCGGTGGCATTGCTTGGCAGCTGTAATAACTATTTTCTCGCAACGTTGGGAGTTGACAGTTTTTTTAGCGCATCGATCCAAGTTTAATGGAGTGATTTCCCGAACACCCATTTCAGTAGATTTTTCCAGAATAAATTCAAAACGGTCTCGCTTGATCAGTGCTATACCAAGATGGATAAAGAATGTATTTTCGCCATATTCAGGAATTATTTCTAATATTTTTCCTGAGACACAGGCTGGATCTGGACTTTCTATAGAAGCCCTATAGCCATTTCCAATTCCATCCAATAAATATAATTCATCATGTTTACGGAGACGAAGCACCCGTATAGCATGATTGGATTCAGACTTGGTTAATGAAAAATTATTACCTTTTACAGCTTCATCAGATACCTGAAAGGCATGATCCGAGTTCATTTTTTTAAACGATTAAATGCAATATGGATCAATAAACCAGAATAATCATTTTTCCCATCTGCAATCTTGGAAAGTGGCAGATATTCATAACCCACATGAATCATTACCGATGTCATGTTTACCAAACGAAGTTCTGCTCCAATACCAAAAAATCCACCCGCAGACCAGTGCGTTTCAGCATTGCTCCAACGATGTAGAAATCTCCCCTTTTCCAAACCATTCACTGTAAGTAAAGGGCCACCCTTAATGGTGATGAATGGCGAGAAATTATTGGCGATCTTACCGGAAAATGGATAATAATTTGCTCCTACAAATGCCGGCATAAGAATTAAACTAACCCCACTTACAGATTTATATTGATTGGTATACCAGTCATAGACAATTGTTTCATTACTCGCTTTAATATCGTAAAACCTGAGTTCTCCAGACAAACTGTAATTCCCAGAATTATGATTATATTGACGCATAATAAATACGCCTGAACCGCTAGAGCCAATGTCTAGTCCAAATCCATTATGGACATGATCAAACTGACCTTCAATAACTAAAGGCATACTAGCTATGAGTAGTGTAAAAAATATTTTATTCAAACCGTAACTCCTTACGCTAAGAATCCAAAATTAAGGAACATATTATACTTTGACTTAGACGGGAATATTTTATCAATAATTGATTGCATTTCCCAATAAATTATATAAACATACTGCCAAAGAGAAAACCAACAAATTTCAGTTTTTCAAAATAAAATAGTAAACTTAATAAATCGAGTTTTATAAATAATCTATTTATCCTCATAATCCGCATCCAGAATATCCATTTTTTGCACTTTGGAGCGTATTTTATTCTGTCTCTGTTTTTTTTTATATGTATTATTGATAACAAAAATTGAAAAAATCGGCCTCCAGAGCCTATATAAAAGATATCCGATGAATCCAATAAAGAGCCAGCGCACTATTACAATTCGGATACGGGGTTATAAAATTTTGTTCCTGATATAGGCTGACGAATATAATTAATCACTTCTTT
>CAJWLO010000071.1 GCA_913043235.1 uncultured Fidelibacterota bacterium | reverse complement strand
AGAGCGCTACGTTGACATCGTAGAGGTCGGCGGTTCGACTCCGTCATCGCCCACAGCTACATAATTATGGATAAAATTAAAATTACACTACCTGATTCTTCTGTAAAAATTATGCCAGCAGGATCCACGCCGCAACAGATTGCCGATCAAATTGGTCCTGGACTTGCCCGAGAGGTGGTCGTGGCCAAGGTAGATAATATACTAACTGATCTTAATACGAAACTTTATGATGATTGCTCAATTAAACTATACACTGGAGATTCTGAGCATGGGCATGATACACTACTCCATTCCACCGCTCATTTAATGGCCCAAGCAGTAAAGGAATTATATCCTAATGTAAAAATTACTATCGGGCCAACAATTGAAAATGGCTTTTATTATGATTTTGATTTGGAAGAATCATTTTCTGATGAAAATCTGATCCAAATTGAACAGAAAATGAAAGAATTATCCAAAAAGGATCAAGAGATATACCGTCAGGAAAATTCTGTGAAGGAGGCTATAAAATTATTTCAAGAAATGGGTGAAACTTACAAAGTTGAAATCATTGAAAATATTGATCCTAATGAAATAATAACTACATATACCCAATCCAATTTTACGGATCTATGCAGGGGTCCACATGTTTCCCGGACCAGCAAAATTAAATATTTTAAACTGTTATCATCTTCCGGTGCATACTGGCGAGGAGATGAAAGTAATAAGATGCTTCAGCGTATCTACGGAACTGTATTCGCTACTAAAAAGGCCTTAAAAACATATCTTTTTAACTTGGAGGAAGCAAAAAAACGTGATCACCGTAAACTGGGTAAAGAACTGGAATTATTTTCCTTTGATAATGAAATTGGACCCGGATTGCCCTTATGGTTACCCAATGGAGCCGTAATTATCGAGCAATTGGAACAACTTGCTAAAGAAACAGAAAGACGTGCAGGGTTTCAGCAAGTACGGACTCCACACCTAACCAAAGGTAATCTATATGACAAAAGCGGACATCTAAAACATTATCGTGAATCCATGTATCCGGCCATGGATGTTGACGGAGTTGATTATTATATAAAACCTATGAATTGTCCCCATCATCATAAAATATTCGCTTCATCTCCTCGCAGTTATCGTGAAATGCCATTACGCCTTTCCGAATATGGTACTTGTTATCGATATGAAAAATCAGGCCAGTTATTTGGACTGATGAGGGTTAGAAGCCTGCAGATGAATGATGCTCATATCTACTGCACAAAAGAACAATTTAAGGATGAGTTTCTGGATGTATGCAAAATGTATTTATATTATTTTAAAATATTTGATATTCATAAATACACAATGCGTTTGAGTGTTCATGATGAAGAAGGTTTGGGGAAAAAATATATTAATGAGCCAGAATTATGGATAGAGACTGAGCAGTGGGTTCGCGAAGCATTGATGGATGGAAATATTGATTTTGTGGAAGTTTCAGGAGAAGCAGCTTTTTATGGACCTAAGATTGACGTTCAGGTTTGGAGTGCTATTGGTAAAGAATTTACACTGGCAACTAACCAGGTAGATTTTGCTGTGCCAAAAAAGTTTAGCTTGCAGTATAAAAAAGAAAATGGACAGAATACAACCCCTTTATGTATTCATCGAGCCCCATTGGGTACTCATGAACGATTTATTGGGTTTCTGATTGAACATTTTGGAGGTAATTTTCCCCTTTGGTTAGCCCCAATTCAAGTTGTGGTTCTACCAGTTTCAGATAAGGTGCTGAATTATGCCAGGGAAATAACGCTTGCTTTGCAGAATACGGACATTAGAGTAAAATTAAATACTCGATCTGATAAAATTGGTGCTAAAATCCGTCAGGCTGAGCTTGATAAAATCAATGTCATGTTGGTTATTGGGGAAAAAGAAGAATTAAATAATACCGTATCGGTAAGGCGCCGTTTTGATGGCGACTTGGGGCATATGAGCCTTGATGATCTGATTACGAATTTAACAAATGAAATAAATAATAGGAGGATTGCTCATAGCGAAAAAGCAGAAGCAGCGACTGAATGATGAAATAATTGCTGATGAAATCAGATTGATTTCGGAAAAAGGTGAACAACTGGGAATTGTCTCGCTTGAAGCTGCATTAGAACAAACCCTAGATTCAGGCTTGGATTTAATAGAAATTGCTCCAAATGGGCGGCCGCCAGTATGTAAAATGGTCGACTATGGAAAGCTGAAGTATGAGAAAAAAAAGAAACAGCAACAGAGTAAGAAAAAACAGCATGTAATTAAAATAAAAGAAATCCGGCTCAGACCCCGAATTGATGATCATGATCTCATGACTAAGTTAAATCAGGGAAGGAAATTTTTAAGCGAGGGTGCTAAATTAAAAGTTACGCTAATGTTCCGTGGTCGGGAACTATCGAGAATTGACCTAGGCCGAAATGTTATGGAACGTGTATTGGAAGAATTAGAAGATGTTGCTGAAGTAGAGAAGGATATTCCTTTGGAAGGACGGCGAATGTCAATCATACTAAATTCAAAATAGGAGAAGGCTCAATGCCTAAAATGAAAACACGGCGCGGTGCAGCAAAACGATTTAAAGTTACAGGTTCTGGCCGAATTAAAAGAAATAAAGCAAATCATAGACATATGCTCATACGTCGTTCGAATAAAGCAAAACGTAAAATGAGACAAGCAGGAATGGTCAGTGCTGCTGATCGAAAGCTTGTGAAAGTCATGTTGGGCGTCTAAACAATGGAGACATATATCAATGCCTAGAGCAAATAGTTCCGTACCACGGCACCGCCGTCATCGGAAAATAATCAAACAAGCCAAAGGATACTATGGAGCTAGGAGCCGAAATTTCAAAGCCGCAAAAGATGCGGTCATCAAAGCCGGCATCTATGCCTACAGGGACAGACGGCAACGAAAACGCCAGTTTCGTCGATTATGGATTATGAGAATTAATGCAGCATGCAGGCTTAATGGTACTACTTATTCTACTTTTATAAATGGCTTGAAAACTAAAGGGATTGACCTAGATCGAAAAATACTTGCTGATCTGGCTGTCAATGATCAAAAGGCCTTTGCCGATCTGGTAAACTCAGTCTAGGGCTGAGATGCCTCTTAAAAAACAAATCGAATCGGTCAGGAATCAATTCTTGGCAGATATCGAATCTTTTCCAAATGACCCACCGCTTATAGATCAACTTAGAAGTAAATACCTTGGCAGAAAGGGCCTTGTAGCCCAACTATTGTCTAAAATGAGCCAAGTTAAACCTGAAGACCGCCCAAATATAGGAAAAGAATTAAATAACTTGAAAATTGATCTTAACCGTCAATTTGATCATAAAGTTTCCTCTCTTCTTGCAAAGGATCATAAATACGCAGATGAGTCCATTGATATCACACTCCCAGGAAAAGAACCGCGTATCGGTTCTATACATATCCTTGAACAGACATTATCTGAAATAAAGGAAATATTTATTTCCATTGGTTTCCACGTTGCTTACGGTCCTGAAGTAGATGATGATTATCATAATTTTTCTGCACTAAATATACCGGAATCTCATCCTGCCCGGGATATGCAGGATACATTTTTTGTTGATAATAAAACTGTGCTCAGAACACATACATCGAACGTACAGATTCACCTTATGGAAAATGAAGAACCACCCATACGTTATATTGTGCCAGGTCGGGTTTACCGTAATGAAGCAATCAGCTACAAAAGCTATTGCCTTTTTCATCAAGTAGAAGGCATATATGTTAATAAACGTGTTTCATTTGCAGAATTGAAAGGATGCCTAGAATATTTTATTCGTCATATGTTTGGCGCGAAGAGAAAAATGAGATTTCGCCCGAGTTATTTCCCCTTTACTGAACCCAGCGCCGAAGTTGATATCTGGGATGAAGAGCGGCATGAATGGCTCGAAATTCTTGGTTGCGGAATGGTGGACCCAAATGTATTGGATAATGTGGGTTACGATTCAAATATCTGGCATGGTTATGCATTTGGTATGGGTGTGGAACGCATTGCCATGTTGAAATATAATATCAATGATATTAGGCTATTCTACAATGGTGATATCCGCTTTTTGGAGCAGTTTATATGATAATATCCCTTGAATGGCTAAAAGAATTTGTTGATATAAGCGAAACTCTCCAAGAACTATCAGTTCTACTTACCAATGCAGGATTGGAAGCTGAACCGGTTTCTATTCCTGAATCGTTAAATGGAGTTGTTATTGGTAAAGTTAAATCTGCACAAAAACATCCCAATGCTGACCGCCTTAAACTCTGTTCAGTTAGCGATGGTACTGATATTCACCAGGTTGTATGCGGAGCGAAGAATGTAGATAAAGGCCAGACTATAGTATTTGCAAAACCTGGTGCAATGCTCCCAGGAGACTTTAAGATTAAAAAAGTAAAAATTCGTGGTGTCGAATCATGCGGTATGATCTGCTCAGAACGGGAGTTACTCATTTCGGATGAACACGAAGGTATTTTTATATTGCCTGATAACCTGGTAGCCGGTCAAGACTTTATGGAAGCTTATGGCCATAAATTTCTATCTATTGAATTGGATTTAACCCCTAACCGTCCAGATGCATTGTCTCACCAAGGTATTGCCCGGGACATCGCCGCCATAAAAGGTCGAAAATTTAACCAGCTTCAAATAAAAACTGTTAAACCAAATATAGACACAGTCCTGTCTATCTCTATAGAAGATCCTATGGATTGCCCCCGATATATTGGAGGAATTGTAAAGAATTTAAAAGTTGGTCCCAGTCCAGACTGGATGGTAGAAAGACTGAAAGCTGTAGGGCAAAGAAGTATTAATAATTTGGTGGACATATCAAACTACATTCTGCTAGAAATGGGTCATCCAACTCACATTTTTGATTATGATAAACTGGATCGCAAAGAGATCTTTGTTCGGCGGGCTATAAATGGAGAAAAACTTACTTCCTTAGATAATATAGAACACAAACTCAATAAAACTCAATTGCTAATTACGGATGGTAAATCCCCAATTGCACTAGCTGGTGTTATGGGTGGACTCGATACAGCTGTAACTGTAGAGACTAAAACGGTCCTTGTCGAAAGCGCGTACTTCAATCCTATCACCATCCGGAAAAGCGCAAAAACTCTTCAAATGAATACCGATGCATCTAAGCGTTTCGAGCGTGGGGCAGATCCTGATGCAGCAGAAAGAGGATTCTGGCGGGTCGTAACGCTTCTTCAGGAACTTGCGGATGGTGAATTTGCATCAGAAATGATAGATAAATATCCACTTGTACAAACTCAACCCAGTCTTTCTCTCAGAAGGTCTAAACTGGATCTTATTTTGGGTAATCATATAAAAAAAGAAGAAGTGGATCATGTTCTGAATTCATTGGAAATTGAATCTAATTTTGGCTCCAAGGATGAATGGCATTGCAAACCTCCTTCCTTTCGTCCAGATATTGAGCGAGAAATAGATATAATTGAAGAGATTGCCCGTGTTGTGGGTTATGATACTCTACCAACGGATGAGAATATTTATGGTACTTTTCGGTACTATGAACCAGATCCTGAAAAACATATTGAATCCATTTCTTCTACATTGGCAGGCATGGGGTTTCATCAAATTTATTCAAATTCTCTGAATAATGAAACATCATCGAACCTAAATGATAAAAACGCAGTCAAATTGATGAATCCCCTTAGCCAAGAAATGGGCTTTTTGAGAACTTCGTTGATTCCAGGACTTTTAAAAGCTGCTGATTTTAATGAAAAAAATGGAAATTCAAATTTTCGACTTTTTGAATTAGCAAATATTCATGAACAGGAGACTGAAGGATTTGAAGGAATAAAGGAACACAAGTATTTAGCTGGCGTTATTTACGGTTTAGAAAATATACAATCTGTTCATCAAAATCCTTACCAAGAAGATATTTATTCCATAAAAGGATATTTGGTCGCCTTATTTAAGAACAAATTTGGGATCCGATTTGAGCTAAAACCAAGTGATCATGTTGGCTATAACTATGCACAAACTATCTTATTGAACCGTAAAGATGCAGGGATATTGGGGAGAATATCTCCTGATTGGATTAATAAGCTAGACTTGGATTTGAAAGATATTTTCGCCTTTGAAATCAAACTGGATTCTATAATGAGAATTATTAGCAGAAAAAAGAAATTTTCCCCTATTAACTTTTTCCCAAAGATAGCAAGAGATTTGAATCTTGTTATGCCTGAATCACAGCCTGTAGGCCCTTTGATTAAAATGATCAAAAATATAGGTCAAAATCTGGTTTCGGAGGTAAGACCGGTAAATATTTTTAAAGATAAAATATCTGTAGGGAAATACAAAAAAAGTGTGACATTTTCTATCATATTTCAACATCATGCTAAAACACTTGAAGATAAAGATGTAAATCCAATTATAGATGACATTATCGGTGTTGTTAAAAAGAATTTTAATGCTAAATTACGGTCGTGAAAGATATTGAATTATTAAACGAACTCGAAGCCAAAATACGGAAAATGGTTTCATCATTGGATCGAGAACGGGAAAAGAATATTATTTCTAATAAAGCAGTTCAAGAATCAGAGAAATTATCAAAAATTGAGGAAAAGGTTCGCCATCTCATCAATATGATTGATCAACTGGAACAACCTTAGTATGGGTGAAAAAGGTAACCAAGTTCAAATATCCATATTTGGACAAGAATATTCTGTAAAAGCCCCTGCAGATCCGGAGTATATACAAAAAATTGCCAAATATGTGGATGGGAAAATGCGGGAAGTACAATCAGGATTCACTTCTACACAATCTTCAACACGCATCGCCATACTGGCAGCCATGAATATTGCGGATGAACTATTTAACGCGAGACAGTCAGGGGATGTTGATTCTACAACAGTTGAACAAAAAATATCATCGTTAATAGATTTTATAGACGAGAATCTTTAATTATTCTGGTCATTCGATGATCGAGACACAGGTTCTTTCTGGAAAAATAATCAGCCAGAATATATATGATTCTCTTGCACTGAGAATTACAACCCTAAAAAATAATACTATTACACCTAGTTTAGCGGTTGTACTTGTTGGAAATAATCCTGCATCAGCCGTCTATGTTCGCTCCAAGGAGAAAATATTCAGTCATTTAAAGTTACACACTAAAACTTTTCAGCTGGACCAAGATACAACTGAATTAGAAATACTCCAACTTCTTGATAACTTGAATAATGATCAACAATACCATGGCATCTTAGTTCAACTTCCACTTCCTGAACATATTGATACCCAAAATATTTTATGTTCTATTGATCCCCGGAAAGATGTAGATGGCTTTCACCCTGAAAATGTTGGTCTACTTTCAACCGGGCATCCACGTTATATTCCCTGTACTCCAAAAGGAATTATCAAAGTACTGGAATATGCAAATATTTCTTTGCATCAAAAACATGTAGTTGTTATTGGTCGCAGTAATATTGTAGGACGTCCAATTTCTATCCTAACCAGTTTAAAAAAAGAGAACAGTAATGGGACTACAACTCTTTGTCATTCAGGTACGTTGGATATAAACAATTTTACGATGCATGCAGATGTAGTGATTGCGGCTATAGGGCAACCCAAATCAATTACTGGTGATATGCTAAAATCTGGCACTGTTGTTATTGATGTTGGAATTAATAAAGTACATGCTGGAAATGGAAAAAGCCATAAACTGGTTGGAGATGCGGATTGGGACTCAATACAGGGGATAGCTGCAGCAGCCACACCAGTCCCTGGAGGGATAGGTCCTATGACCATAGCCATGCTGGTGGAAAATACGGTGGAAGCTGCTGAATATTCACAGCAAGGTTAACTTGGTTGTACATTTTTTTCTACCTTTAAATATATCCATTACAAATTTTCTAGTGTAGCGTTTTAATTTCCCAGCCTAAAATAAATATAGAATGCGCCCGTAGCTCAGCTGGATAGAGCGCTTGCCTCCGGAGCAAGAGGCCACAGGTTCGAATCCTGTCGGGCGTACAGTGTATAAATTAATGAAACACCTGCATATTTTATTCTTTATTAGCATGATTTATGGTGCTACCAAAAAAGAACAATTGATTATTGATTTTCTCGAGGCCCGTTATTCAGGAAATTCAATTTTGGTTAAAAGCATGCTTGCCGATGATTTCATCTATCAACATACTCCTTATTCCGGATTGAATATCACAACTTCTTACTCCAATGGCAGTTTAACAGTTACTGGTTTTATATCCGATGATTCTGTATCAAATAAATTACAAATTGGTGATATAATTCATGAAATTAACGGTAAAACAATACCTCAAGTCCAACTGCCGATAAGAGGACCAGTAGGGGAGGCCAATCAACTTATCATCACAAGGGTGGGTGATTCGACTTTTACCACTGATACACTAGAGTTACAATTGATTCAGTATAATCAGAATACTGAATCTTTTATCAATGATATCATTGCCTATAATCAAGAATGGTATAACTTTCACTTGGAAATAATAAATATTTTATCCCGCAAGAATCAGATAATGATTCATTATCATTGGGAAGGATCAAAAACAGAAGAAGGGCCAGTATTCCATTTTTACGCTATGGAATTAATCCAAAGAGAAAAAAATACAGGGTTGATAAAAAGGATAGAGGGGTTATGGTCCGAAAAACAATTCCGGGATCAATTTAGATGAATGAACCAATTTCCTTTAACATTTCGTCATGGAGAAAAGGATTAGTTGCTAAAATATTATTATTATATATTGAATAATCCGATCCATCCATTTGGGTAACAATCGCTCCAGCTTCCTGCGCAATAATGAATCCAGCTGCGGAATCCCATGGCTGTAAATCAAATTCCCAATAACCATCTACTTTTCCTACAGCCACATGACACAGATCCACTGCCGCCGCACCTAGACGTCTGACGCCTTGGGTTTTATTTGTTAATATTTTAAAAAGTAGCATATTTCTCTCCCAATTATCACCATGGTCATAACCAAAACCTGTCACCAGAAGGCTATTTTCAATTAAGTTAGTTGTTGAACATGATATAGACTGCCCTTCGCACCAAGCACCTTCACCTTTAATGGCTGAATACAGTTTTATGTGAGGCATTTCCAATACAACACCTATGTGGGGTAGATTTTGATAATATAGAGCAATAGAGACAGCAAATGATGGATACCCATGAACGAAATTCGTTGTTCCATCTAATGGATCTATAATCCAAGTATAATCAGAGAATGTTCCATCTTCGCCAGATTCTTCGGCTAAAAAAGAATGCTCCGGGAAGAAAGATTTGATAATGGATTTAATTATATTCTCTGACCGATGATCAGTTTCTGTAACTAGATCAGTTTTACCTTTTAGACTAGCAACCCGCGGAGTATCCAGTGCTTCCATGATAATATGTGAGGCCGCAATGGCAGATTCAACGGCTACGTGTAGCAGTTTATTATTGCTTATATGGGACATGTTCTTTAGAAAAATAATCTGTTGTCATTGTTTTCAATGAATTTGCTAATAACAGGATAGATATCAAATTAGGGAAGGTCATGATTCCCAATGCCGCATCCCCAAAAGCCCAAACGGCTTCCAGGCTGGCAATAGCGCCCAGAAATACAAAAAGTACAAACACCCAACGGTAAGGTAAGAGTGCATTTTCACCAAAAAGATATTCCGTTGCCCTATCACCGTAAAATGACCAGCTTATCGCAGTGGAAATAGCAAATAACAAAACACTGGCAGTGACAATTTTATCCCCATAATTAAAGATAGGGTTCAATCCAGTTTTAAAAGCAAAGGCTGTTAATAAACTGCTGTTTAATAATTCACCTGCAAAATAGGGGTCGATTGCATTTTTATAAAATTCTGTATGATGCCATGCGTTCGTAGAAATAATCACCAAGCCTGTAAGAGTACAAATAATAATCGTATCAATGTATGGGCCCAGCATAGCGACGGCACCTTCTCTCACAGGATATTTTGTTTTTGCCGTAGAATGTGCAATTGCTGCAGATCCTTGACCAGCCTCATTGGAGTAAAGTCCCCGCTTGATTCCCCATAGCATGGTTAACAGAATTCCACCACCTGTACCTGCTATTGTCGCCGGTGGATTAAAAGCCATTTCAATAATCAAACCAAGACTAGTACCAATATCACCTATATACATAATCAAAATAAGGGAAGCTGCTGTGACATAAATAAGGGCCATGATCGGAGCTAAAAAACCAGTGACATGACCAATACGTTTTATACCACCAATAATG
>CAJWLO010000070.1 GCA_913043235.1 uncultured Fidelibacterota bacterium | reverse complement strand
GTTACGGCGCTCAGGTTTTGAGATTTGATATGCTCAACAATTTCAGTGGCAGAGTAAGTCCAATAATCAGAACTCATCTCGAAATTGCCTTGTAATCCTCAATAAAATTTTATTGCCTTAGCTAAAGGTGGTCAGAAACGTTGCCGTGATCGGAAAAGCCCAGACGATACACATGACTATTAGCATAAGCATCCAATACGGAATTGATCCGGCAAATATCTCAGTTAAGGTAACACTACTATCTGGTACGGCACCTTTCACAGTATAAACCAGCAAGCCTAATGGTGGTGTCAACAAGCCAGCTTCTATGGCAAGAATGCCAAATATCGCAAAAGCATTGACGTTCCATCCGGCCGCTTCAGCCAAAGGCCAGAAGATTGGCACCGTTAAGAGAATTATTGAAATAGAGTCAATTAGAGTACCCAAGGCCAACCAAATTATAATCATTAAAACAGTGACGCCAAAAGGGCCTAAACCCATTCCACTGATAATATCTTGAATCATGTCGACGACCGAACCCAATGCCAAAAATTTGGCATACATGGCAGCCGTCATAAGTAAAACCAAAATGGGAGCAATAGTTTTGCCAGAATCAACGATTGCTGTTCTATATTCTGCCCATCGAAGGCCCTTAATATAAGAGAAAACAATGGCTCCACCGCATCCTACCGCCGCCGACTCCATGGGAGTAAAAAAGCCAGCAAACAATCCGCCTAAAACTAACAGTATGAGCACAATCACCCCAAACCCACTTATCATCTCTCGACCAGTTGGAACTGTTGCTTCAGGCTGTCCCTCAACTTTTGATGGGGCCAACTCTGGTTTCATTCCTGCTCTTACGGAGACGTAGATACCCATAAGAAGAGCTAAAATAAGTCCAGGTATAAATCCTGCAAGGAAGAGCTTGCCGATTGATTTCTCTATTATAATACCCCAAACGATTAATAGGACACTCGGCGGTATCAGCATTCCCAAACTCGCACTACCTGCAATAGATCCCAAAGCAAAACTTCGATTATAGCCAAATTTCATCATCTCGGGATAAGCTATTCGAGAAAAAGTCATGGCCGAAGCAACGCTCACCCCTGTCACCGCTGCAAACACAGCATTCCCAAGAACTGTCGCTATAGCTAAACGACCTGGAAGTTTGACTAAAAAATAATTTGCAATTTTATATAAATCAGTTGCCATCCCTGCCCTGCTCATGAACTCTCCCATGAGCACAAACAATGGTATTGCAGCAAAAACGGCATTCCTGAGTACGGCATAAGCTGAGCTACTTGCCAACTCAAGGGTGATACCCACGTCACCAAAAAGCAAATAGGTTCCAACCAAAGACACCATGCCTAAAACGATAAAAATGTGAAGCCCCAACACGATAAAAGTTATCAAGGCAACAAACATAATAAGCAGTACTGTAGGCGCTTCTAACATCAAATAACCCCATTCACTTTAACAATTTTAGTTTTCTTCAAGTTCATTTAACCCTTCTTGGGAGCTAATTTTCCTGTAACTGTATAAATTTTAATTGTACATTGTTCAGGAAGTTTTGTGAAAGCCATTCTTTTAGAGAATTTAGTTTCATCCATTCCAGATCTTACGATATATGGATTGGGAACTACACCAACGTTGTCTACATTATCTTTAGGCTGAGTACCAGGGTACACCTGAACAAAGTTCTTATCTAAAACAGTTGTTCCCTTCGAATTCTCTATTGAAGCATACCCATCAGGATCAGCCCATTGATCCGGGTTGGAATAATTGGTGTCGATTTGAGTTGAGTATTGGCCATTTCCAATATCAACATAATTCACCCTATAGGGTGGTTCAACACCCATATCATATGCAACAACACTGTAGGTATATTCAATTCCATTTACTACATTATGATCAATAAACATGTAGTTCATGGTATCATCATCAAACACCATTGGTTCATCCAGCCGAATGGTTTCAAATCCGGTATCATCGCCCAGACTGAACCAGGGATAATAAGGATCCTGACCGCTGATACTATGCCCGCGTTGTTCCTTTTGATCACAATTATTTGTGTTTGTATAGGCACAGTGCAAAGAATCTTCTTCTGCAGAAAGGTCGAACTGCTGGTAAGGGCGCCAACCCACAAAAATACCATCATTGTCATATATCATATCATCTGCGCCACCCCAAGTCTGACCGCCATCCAAACTTTTATAAATCTTATATCCTTCAAAATCTGAATACCCTGTGACCACATCTCTGGAATTCTCTGCATGATCATTCCAGAATAAACGAACTTCTCCCTGCCCCGTTTCGGCATGAACCGTGGGACGAGCAGGAGGAGTAAATCCCTGATAACGAGAGTTATACATTACCTGTGCAAAACGGGCATTATTGATAAGGTCATCCTCGGTCTGACCGTAAATGATACAGAACGAAAATGGGACTTCCCGGCCAACGGGAAGATCAAAAGGTCCACAGCTGAGAATCAATACGCAATCCAGCCCCGGTGGGTCTCTTAAGTAAACAGGCTCCTGTTTTAATCCTTCAACAGAATCAAAATGAGGATTCAAATCGGATGGCAGGTCTGTTCCCGGATTTGAAGTGTGGAAATGCCATGCCTTTTCTCCTTCGCTTAGGTTTGTGGTATCACCCGTCATAAGTTTATAAAGTATCTCCTCTTTATTTCGGGCCACGGGGCAACCAGGATCACCAGCTAAACAACTGGCCTGGTTTCCTTCCGGTTGTACAACACCGGGGCGCGCGTACCAATCCACCCAGTGCCAGTCTGTCATTTTAAGTGGCTCACCAGGAAATATATCTATGGTACCATCTTGATCCAGATCAATATTAACTGTAGCCCTGGGTGAATCTAGAAGCTGGGTAGCCACAACACCAAAATTTGATCCGGGAACAGGTACTTCTTCAGTATCCAGTGGATATCCAGCGACTCCAGATACCCCATCATGATCCCCGATCATGGCCATACTGATAAGCATTCTTTCATTATTGATCTCAAAACTTTCCCAGTAGTATTTCATAAAATCATCATCATTGGTATGAAGTCCTGAATTATAACCATTAATGTCACCTACTAGTACATCTGCATCCATATAAAAACCTAGAGTCATACCTTTATAGTCAAACCCTTTGCCATGGTTCAATTTGGTCCCATCCGGCATAATCATTCCATCTCCGCACAACTGGCTACCATTATCATCATATACAGGATCTCCATTTTCATCTTCTGCGCACCAGTCACCACTTTCATTCCGAACTTTTACAGTTACGAACATAATGTCTTCTGCGTAAGAGACACCATAGGAATGGGCAGTAGCCATAACACGTATGCCCATGGGGTAGCCTGTCTGCTCATATTCATTGTTCGTATTTACATTATTTGCTCTGTGGGACCAGCGATCATCAAACTCCATATATACATCCATATCAGAAATAAAACGGCCAGGTATCTCTTCCCAACAGTCAGGATCTTTTCTGGAATTAGAGCAACCAGGAAGATTAATGTTATAATCCTGCGACCAACTCCCAGGCCAGAAACTTTCCATCTCACCCGTATTTTCATTTAGTCTGATGGGCCAAGTATTGGAATATCCAGAATGTGCCAGTGCGG
Organism: uncultured Fidelibacterota bacterium; assembly: GCA_913043235.1. GTDB lineage: Bacteria > Fidelibacterota > Marinisomatia > Marinisomatales > UBA1611 > UBA2134. Next base: position 6,700 of record CAJWLO010000070.1, on the reverse strand, counting down.
GGTAACTATCCCCTTCATCAGAGAAAGATGTATTATAAAAGATATCTCCCACACTGACCTCGGTATTGTGTGTATTAACCCGCGACCCAGTTGATGCCTGCCAGTCTGTATCAATGCCATTAGATGTTCTGCTAAACCAGGATTCTGCAACATTCGCACCAAAATACATGTAGGGGTCATCCTTCGTCCACTCTTCCTGATCTGCCCCATAGTCATAGTAATCAAATTGCTCTTCCCGAGATTTCAACTTTGGACGTAAAGCCCAAGGATAAATAAAACCGGTTCTGGCAGATGATTCATTTGGGTCAGAGCTTCCAAACAAACTTAAAATAATTTTTTTTGCACCATGGTCAAACATAAATTGATTATGTGAATCAAAATCATCCAGAGATATTTTTTCATTTTCCGGGATATACAGCCCATCATCATTCTCAGCTTCAAAGATTATACCTGCAAAAGAAGTATCATTATTTCCTTGGAACCATGCGTCATATGCGGATGCTGATTCCCAAATTCCAAACAATTTAGCACCTTCATCATTCACAATGGTTTCAACATTATCCCAGTTAAACTCATTGGACTGCTTATATCCAGGCACTCCTGCTAAAAAAGCAACAGCAGGTAGATACGCGTATTCACCCCATAACCCTGCAGGGTGGTGATCCCAATTAATGAAACTTCCATAATTAGTAATTGCATTTTTTATTTTCCCCTGCAAAAGATAGCCCCTAGCACGATCATTCAGGGGGTTTGTAGGGAATGGGTTATCACCGATTTTTGCCATGGGCTTGGCCCCTAAGATTTTTTTCGATGGAGATACAGGATACTTGACCCGCCCATCGATGCTATAGACTATGCAAGATAAAACAAAGGGCAAGACAGCTTTAAGAATCGTGTTCATTTATCAAAATCAATTCTTATAAAAAAGTTGATCTCTCTCGGTTGTGATAATCTCCAAGGAGTATCATAATAAGCGCTGGATTTATCCGCGGAGACACCTGCGCCTGCAGGATCTGCACCTGGAAGGCCAACATAGTTGGTATAATATGCCCCCGGGTCCAAGGGTTTTCCAGTCAATGGATAAACATCTACAGCGCTACGAATATCCAATAAATTGTAAATATTCAATCCCATAGCAACCCTGTGTCCCATTGTATTGATATACTTTGAAAAGGAAATATCCAAGTCCTTCGAACTAGGAGCTCTTTTGGAATTTGGGTTTTTATCATCAAATTTTGGATCCCTCCCAGCAAAAATCATAGGTGTATACGGATATCCACTTATATATCTAGCACTTATACTTGCATTAATATTGAAGGGAAGGACCGTATAGAGCCAATATGTAAGCGTGTGGGGACGGTCATAATAAGGAACAGTTTCTTGGCTGGGAGCATCAACATATTGCCCGCTGATACTGGCCCATGCGTACTCAGAATTGGATTTTGCTTCCATATAACCATACTGCAATTGTGATCCAAACAATCGGCCCCGCCATTCAAGGTCAATATCAATACCCTTGGCACTGCCATAATCACCATTAGCTCCAACCTGATATTGATATACTCCGGAACGCTCGTATGTATATCTTTGCATCTGGTCCATATCTTTAACCCAAGCCATAATAGAATATTTCCAGTTTCTTCCCACCTGAACATTAAGGCCTGCTGAATATTCCTGAGTCTTTTCTGCACCTACAGTTGCATTCCCGACTGTACTTTGATCACTCTCTTCAAATAATTCTTCTGGGTCTTCTAAGCGATTCGTATTTAGGTAAATATCTTGGTAAAGAGGATTCTGATAATATAGCCCGTAGGTGAATGTAAAGGTCGATTTATCAGTGATAACGTGGCTGAAACCAATCCGGGGACTGAACTTATAATTCCACCCAGAGTCCTTTAAAAAAACCTTTTGTCTGGGTAGGCCGGCCAGATCCGAAGCATCTTCTCCTTCATCCCACCTACCATTATTATTTAAATCTGAAAAAAACCAAGGGCGACCGGGACTATAATTCCCAACAGTATCAGCCCATATCTGGGTATTATAATTAACAAAGTCAGCCCGGATACCATAATTGATAACCATCCAGGGGACTTCAAATGTATTTTGTAAATAAATATTGAACTCCCGTGGTTGCCTAAATTCATCCCAACTACCGTTACCATTGGCATCCGTAAATGTTTCGCCTGGATCCCATACATTATTTCCTTCCCCGGGATCTGCATCTACATAACCGTCATCCCCAAGTACTAATCCATCAGGGCCAGAATCATTCCAGTACTCAGCAAACGTTTGTACAAATGCCCCGGTACCAAGCCAGGGATACTTGACTTGGAAAAAGTTCAGCTTATGGTACTTATAATCTAAACCTGTACGAATTTTCCATTTATCAGTTAATTGAGATGTGATATCAAAACGTATTTCATCAGTAATCGCCTGTGATTCAGCGAAATAATTATCATGGCCTCCAAATGCACTGCCTTCATCCCAATAATCACCTAAAAAATTGGGCATATAATAATAAGGATCATTTGGTGCACCCGTATAAATGGGAAATGTATTATACCCTGGCACATTGTCCCATTGTAAAAGTACATTGTCCGCATCCAGAAAATTTTCATAACTCTCGTACATTTCAGGTGTTAGCCAGTAACTACCATCTCTAATAATGGCCTCCTGAACCAGTTCTGGACCATCCCAAGTGCCATTACTATTTGAATCGGTCCATAGTTCACCTTCATCCCAGATACCATTTTGATTTATATCATTCCAATCCTCTGCCAGGTCCCAATTGTAGAGACCTGGTATAGCTCCATGATACCAGCCACTGCGATCGTCCACCATCGTGTAGCGGACCGTATCACCATCTTCACCAATACTGAAGGGGACAACAAGAGGATTATCAGGGTCAGAGATATCTTTATTCCCTGCCGGGTGCCTCCATTCAAACCAGTTGGGATAGCCATCATTATCATTGTCCCGCCAGCGCACACCCTGAAACTGGTCTTGAGTAAAATTAGAAAACCGCAATGTATAAAATGTTCGTGGTGTGAGAGAATGATTGAGTTCTACATTATAACGGTAGGTATCCCTAAAAAGCTCCTGCTGACCCTTATTCCAGTATAAATATCGATCGTTGAAAGACTGGCGGTGATTTGCTACCTGCCAATAATTTCCATTAACTCGAAGTTTATTTGAAAATTTATAGGTTAATTTAACAAAAATATCCCATGTTTTTGTGAAACCAAAGCCACGGAATCCAGCCACATCATCCCAGGGATTGACTAAATTACTTTTATTCATATTTAGAGTATCGAGATTAACATCCCCTTCATTTAAGAATATTTTCCGCCCCTGATACACTTTATCGTCAAATTCAAATACATCATAATAATTGCTGCTGGTAAATTGTCCAGAGATCCAGTAAAAGAGCTTTGGCAGACCCAGTATTGGTCCACCGACACCAAAATTATAGTCATTATAACCGCGTATTTTGTCAAAATTTCTTGTTTCATCTTTATTTCTTGAATCAGTCAAAATATTAATCATAGATCCTACCTGGCTTGTTTCATACCTAAAATGATATTCAATATTTTTTCCACCTGAGTTGGTATGGTAGTTGGAAACTGCAGATTGGGCATCACCATATTCTGCGTTAAATCCGCCCTGCTGAAAATCAAATTCCTTCACAGCAAAAAGATTTAAACGGGTCCCAGAACCAATACCTCCATAAATTGGGTTACGTAAATACATACCATCCATCATATAAGCGATTTGTCCTGATCGTCCGCCACGCACGTGAATTTCTTCTAATCCTCTTTCTTCATTATCAGGAACTCCCCGGGTCCTGCTTTCAATCTTAACCACACCGGATTGTAGGGTGTAAAGATCTGTCAAATCCCGAATTGGCAAGGACTGGATCGCTTCTTTACCTACAGAAACCTTCTTTGATGTTGTACCTTTCTCAACCAGAGGGCGTTCACCTAGCACTACTACTTCTTCACCTTCAACAGTTTCTTCTTCTAACGTAAAATTCAGCCACACTGTCTGATCCATCATTACTCTGACTTCTTTTATGGTTTGTTTCTTATAACCCATCATCTGGACTATAACATCATAATCATCCACAGGAACATTAAGAATTATGTAATTACCATCAGCATCTGCAGCCGCCCCTATACCTATAGACGGAATATAAATATTAGCACCGGCCATCGGGACACCTTCAATATCTGTGACCTTACCGCGTATTGTTCCATCTGTTCCTCCATGCAGTAAAGAGAAGACCATGAAACATATTAGGAATAATTTATTTCTCATTATTTCCTTAGCTCTTGCAGATCGATAGTATGAATGCCTGACTGAGTACTGATGCGAAACGGATCATAATCAAAATCAGGATGATTCTCAATATCCTGAAGTTGAATAAACTTTGCCGGATCGGTGAGTCTTTTGAATACATTATTTTGACTACTTACCCTGATAGATGCCAGTTCCAGTCGATTTAACCCAACCCAAGCCTGATTCGAGCTATCCAGGATACCATTTTCAGTATAAATGTTATTATATGGATGCTCGGTCCAGCGTACATGTACCTCGCTTTTTATGACCCCATGATCTTTGGCCAACCAGGATTCAGTTCGCTGGCCAAATTGCAATCCAGAGCCCAGCATGGTCATTGTCAAAAGACGGGTCACCTTAAAACAGTCAGTAAAAGTAGTATCCACTGCGGGACATTCTTCAGGATTAGTCACCACTGAATTATCGAAATGGCAGTTGTAGGATCCGGAACCATCACTCACATATCGTTTTCTGGCTGCAGGCACTGTAGCCTGGGAACGTTCAACAGTATAAGATTTTTCTACAAAATAGATCGCAATAGCAGTAGTATCATAATAAGCAGTATCTACCTGTTCCCCATCCCGGATTGTACCATTGGATGTATAATATAACACTTCACTTTCCAGCTGTTGCTTATGCCAGAACCCATCCTGAATCTCACGAGGGTTGAAATAAAAACCCACCGGTAAAAAGTAAGCAGGGTAAATCACTTGATTGACATGATTTTTCTCATAAAATATTTGATAATTATAATGTCTTTCATCTATACCATCGATGGAAGTAGTCCATTCAGACTTGGTGATATAATAATCTTCCGGTAGCTGATTATGGTTTTTTATGTGACCTATTTTTTCACGAGTGTATAACGTTACTATAGAGTCTACATCATTCACATATTGCTGCTTGAAATCAAGAAATTCGACTTCTTCAATAATATCAGTATATACATTTCCCCACCTATCTATCAAATCATCCAGTAATGAAATTTCAAGAAGTGGAACAGGGTTTTGAGGGTCAGACCAATCGATCAATAAGTTGGACGGTTTATCTTGAATAGTATATAATAATTTTTCCAAAACACCATCGCTATTAAGATCCTTCAATGTAAACTCTTCAGTATCATCGTAAAGACCATTTCCAGTATCAATAAATTCCTCACCATCGTCATGGATGTCATTTCCATTGTTATCCATAAAAGATTCAGCACCATCCCATTTTTCATTGCAGTTTCGGTCTTGATATGGTTCATTGAGATCATACTGATTGTCCTGATCAATATCATACCAAACTTCCGCAGGGTCCCAAAGATTATTGCCTCTATCCTCAAATTCATAGACGATGCCAAAAATACCATCTGCATTATAATCTGTGATAGTCGCATCAATACCCTCATCGTAGATGCCGTTGTTATTCTGATCGGTATATTCGTAAAGGACCTGGTATTTCCCATCATTATTATAATCTGCAATTTGGACTTCATGCTGATCCCAATCACCATTATCATTACAATCAGTATTTTTTCTAAATACAAGTGAATCTGAGCTCAGTTGCTGGCGAGTGAAATCAAATGTAGTAGTGAATCGGATCTGCTCATCTGCCATAAAAACATAATTGGTATCCTTCCATTCCGATGAATCAACAAAAAGAAGCCCTGTCTCAATAAACGGAGTATCAACCACAGCACGGTAAGAGTTCACATCAAAGATGTCTTCATAATGGATAATTGTATCACTCTGAATCCAGTTTGAATTTCTTAACTGGTATCTCTGCTGTGAAGGTTCTGCATCCAGATCCCATTCTAGGGACTCGAGATTTTTAAACTGTGTGGATGTGATCAAAACAGAATCGGGAACAATAGAATCTTTAACAGAAAGGGAGTCGATGTAATACCTGCGAGTAAATTCTAAGGCATCATCCGGTTTCAAACTGACCAAATAATCTGGAAATGTTTTGTACGACATGGTGGGTGGCTCTTTCTGAAACAGGCCATAATGCCTCTTGTAGTCATACCCTAGGATTGCTGGATTGAAACGATAAAAGCTAGCGTTAATATCATTTTCAAAATTGTAAAAATAATCTGAAATATGGCCAGTCTGTCCGTTGCCAACTGAAGTGTGACCCAGTGTATTCTTTAATGATGAATTTATTTCAACATTATCTTTTTCAGGATCTTCACAGCTCCACTGGGTAAATCCAAAAAGACTGGTGAAAATAATAATAAATAATTTTTTCTTTTTCATTGATTTATTCATTCATGAATACCTAATCATCACAAAGTACTCAACTTACAATAACCGTTATGATTTTAAAGATTAGTTTTGTTTTGTGAATCTTTAAATTGCAATAGTTTTAATAATATGAA
>CAJWLO010000069.1 GCA_913043235.1 uncultured Fidelibacterota bacterium | reverse complement strand
TTGATTTATAGAGGATTTTCAGCCTGCTTTGGGAGCAGGAGGTCGGGAGTTCGAAACTCTCCACCCCGGCAAGAGAATAATACCAGTTATTCCTTAATAAAAGCCCTATTTAACCGCAGGGCTTTTTGTTTCTTATGTATTCAATCATAACCAAATAACACCAAAAAAGGTACACACTTTATCTGGATGGGTTTTTTGTTTCTAAGATGATGAGTAGATTTGAATTATAAATTCGTTTGGCATGCGTGTATTATCTCTAATTGCAAGTAGTACTGAAATAATTCATTCATTGGGTTGTGGGGATAAATTAATAGGGCGCTCTCATGAATGTGATTATCCACCTTCTGTAGTGAATCTACCATATTGTACTGAACCAAGATTCAATGTTGGGGGTAGCAGTGTTGAAATAGATAACAGAGTTAAATCAATTCTTCAAAAAGCCTTATCAGTTTATAGAATTGATGAACAAAAACTCATTGAACTCAACCCCGACCTAATAGTTACACAATCCCAATGTGATGTTTGTGCTGTCAGTCTTTCGGATGTTGAGAATGTGGTAAGTAAGATGCTTGATAAAAATCCGCAGATTGTGTCGCTTGAACCTAACCAGTTAAGTGAAATTTGGGATGATATTCAAAAAGTAGCATCCGCATTGAATGTAAAAGAAAAAGGTGATTTATTAGTTTCAGGAATGCGTAAAAGGATAAACACACTAAGCAAAATGGTCAGTAATTTGGAAAAAAGAACAGTTGCGTGCATTGAATGGATAGAGCCATTGATGGCTGCTGGAAATTGGGTACCGGAGCTAGTAGAGATTGCTGGTGGAATAAATTTGTTTGGATTCAAAGGAAAACATTCGCCATGGATGGAGTTTGAAGACTTAATTGATAAGGACCCTGATATAATTATTATTATGCCCTGTGGTTATGATATCAATAAATCTAGAGAGGAAATGGAGACTCTGAAAATTTTTCCTGAGTGGATTAATTTAAAGGCAGTACAAAATGGTGAAGTTTACTTAACTGACGGTAATCAATATTTTAACAGACCCGGCCCTAGATTGGTTGACAGTTTGGAAATTTTGATTGAGATAATTCATTTAGATAAATTTGATTTTGGACATAAAGATATAGGCTGGGAAAAATTTGATTAAGGTTTAACAATATTTCTATAGATGTTATAACATTGTATTAAAACTCATTAACCCCCGCCCAGTAGTGGGGTTTTTTGTTTTTGGGATGCTGGGTAGATTTGGAAATGAATAAAAACATAACACTTTAATTTTAATTACTAAATAATTTTAAATGAGTGGAGAGTTAAAATTTTTTGTTGGTGTTTCAATTGGTGTAGGTATTGGTTTTGTCTTTGGCGATTTAGTATTAGGGATTAGCATAGGCATAGTATTAGGTGCAGTGTTTACAAAATTGATTAAATCTAATAATGAAAAAAAATGTATCTACAATTTTGAGTTAGTTGCCAAAATACCCAAAGAATTAAAAGGTGAGAGTAAAGGCGTTAGTGTTGAAGACTGGTTTGTTGAAGCTAACGACGAGCACAATATTCTTAACCAAATAGATATTGATTTTGATTACTGTGAAGAGGGTGATTTAAAATTTGGTGAAGATGAATTTATTGTGGAAGTAAGAATTTAGGATGGAGATGCATTTCACAAGGAATACCTTTATGAGCATATTAAAAGTATATTAAGGAAATTTGAAATCGATTTTAATACAAAATGGGAGGGCGAATTTTATATTGATGATGGTGAAAAAGACTACATTTGTTACGCGCCAAATTTTGAGTTAGAAATAAATGATTAAATATCCTGCCCCACATTCGTGGGGTTTTTTGTTTACGGGATGATGGGTAGATTTAATAAAGAATTATATTAACAATTAATTAAAAAATCTACTTATGAAACTTGCACATACAATGATTCGTGTCAGGAATCTTGATGAATCAATTGAATTTTACTGTGGGTTTTTAGGATTACAAGAAATTCGACGTAAAGACCTAGGAGACGAGGCAATTTTGGTTTTTTTAACAGATGAAAATAAAAATTATCATATCGAACTTACATTTAATAAAGATGGGCGTGATTATGTTATTGGTGACCAATTTGGGCACCTTGCATTTCATGTTAATGATTTGGACAAGATAATTTCTGATGTTAAAGAGCGTCATTGGTGGTATCGGGAATCAAAACCATCTTCTTCATCGAAATATATTTTTATAAAAGACCCCGATGGTTATGATGTAGAAATAATTGAAATGAAATCGAATTAAGATTTACCGTTCTTAGAATAATAGTCCCACATTCGTGGGGTTTTTTGTTTATAAAATTTGTTTTTACACTAGCTTAATTCTAAAGTAAGCCTACCTTATAAAATGTAGGACACACCCGGTACACCAAGGCGCATCTCCATCCTTTTGCGCATACCGCGTCTAAGTCTTTTTGCTATTATTGCTAACAAGCTACAAAACTATTTTTTATACTAATTAATACTCTTAATACTTATATTAATCTAGGGTTTAGGAAAAGATAATTATCATAGATGAGTCGAATATTTATAATATCGACGGTTATCGTTGGTTTTCTTTTCATATCCTGCAGCAAGGATATTCCCAATGAAGAAGTATTTAATAACCCACTTGATGACGAGGTTGTTGAATACAGCCTCCCTGCCCTCACCTTATTCCCCATCCAGATTGATGCCACAGTAAACTCCAATTTCAAGGTAGAAATCTTCGTAATGGGCGTGGAGAATCTGGCGGGCAGTTATGTCAGACTCAATTATGATAAAACAATGCTCCAAGTCTCATCAGCCGAAATGGGTAGTATCTTCGAAGATGTAGTGCAGGATCCAGCATTTATTTACGAAGACGACAATGCATAATTACCTAATCCTATTAAGAGTATTACTGATTGTCTCAATTGCAAATGGTATAGATCTAATTGTCGACCAAAGCAAACTTTTGCAATATGAGACAGATAACTATCTTTTGTTTGATGGATTCGGTGATGGCCCTAGCCATAGTGTAACAGGTGTCGATGGGGTCCATTTATGGAATGGAGAAGAAGAACCGCCTGATTATGCACCTACAGACTGGATCAATTATACTCAGGAAGCATTAGTCTATATGGACGCATATGTTGCAGATGGTGCTACAGCCCATCATCGCGAAATCATGGGTAATGGGCACCCGGATATCGGTGGTAATAATCCACAAAGATCACCATCAATATCGATTCATTATGGCAACCAGATAAGATATGGATTTGGATTTGGGATTGGCAGTCAAGGAGCACGTGAAATAGTTGAAGGAGCAGAAATACAACAGGAAACATGGCAACATATAGCCGTTACGTTTGATGGTGAAAATTTAAAATTATATGTTAATGGTGAAATGGTGCAAAGTGATAATCATGCAGGAGAGACTCCAGTAGCAGTACCGATAAAAATGCTGGGTTCATCCTTCCGCGGTAAAATGGATGAGGTCCGAATGTGGAACGTGGCCAGGACTCAAGAACAGATTCAGGCAACAATGAATGATACTCTGAATTTAGATGACAGAGAAGGGCTGGTATCCTATTTTACAATGGATCTCAATGAAAATTGGAAGTTAATTGATAAAAGCGGAACTGTTGATCCTATCGGGATTTTTCCTGGTGACGTACACGGTGACTTTGATAATAATGAGATTTTACAAGAATATTATTCTGATGATTGTCCTAATGGACCCGATGGGAGTACCAATTGCCCATACCCCACCATCCGCAGTGCGATGGATGATGCACAGCCGGGGGACCGTATTTATATCAAGGGAGGGAGATATAATGAGCTTCTCAACAAATATCGGTTTAATGGTTTTGATTGGCCTACTGGCTCAGTACCGGCTCCAACAATTACTTTTGAAGGGTATCCCGGTGAAAATGTGATAATCGATGGTACTGTACCCATTAACTCAGAGTGGGAATATCATGTAAATGGTATATGGAAAACGGTTCTAGATATGGATGCCGTTTCAAAACAGATCTTGAGGCCGGTTGATACCCTCTACAGTGTGTTTGTGGATAACAGGTATATGATACCGGCTCTACCCTTTAATATAAAAAATCCTACCGATCCCACCACCGGGAATCCAAGGAACCCTGAACCGAATACTGTCTGGGAAAATATTGGGAAAAATCCTTTCTTATATAGCCCCGATAGTGCCGATGCATGGCCGTATTTAGATTCCCCGGCCTATCCTGATGGCATTGATTATTATTTACCTGGGGAATATGCAAACTTAGATACAGTGGAAGAGTGGTCATTTGATGCCAGCACGAGCACTCTATATATCTACCCCGGTGAAAATTTCAACTTTTCATCCCCAAATGTCCGGGTAAGGGTGAGGGTAATAAATATGAATTTTTTAGATTCGGATAATCTTGAATTCAGAAATATCCATTTTTTTGCGGGCGCACAAATTTTTAGTAATTGCAATTATAGAACAATGGAAGATTGTAAATTTTCTTTCGGTTCATTCTTTGGCGGAGAAACCAGTATAGGTACTGGGAACAGTAATGGTTATAGTGATCATATGACCATAAGAAATTGTATATTTGAATATAGCAATGGTCGATCTCCCTTTTGGGGTGTTGGACATCAATCTACAGTAGAAAATGTTTTAGTCAGGTATAATGATTGGTTTCATGGTTCAGCGAACTATATTGGTGGAGACCATGCAGGCCCTGCATACTATCGCTATCTCACAATAGAGAATAGTACCAATGCTGGTCTTTGGCCTGGTAGAGGTGCTTTGGTAGAGTATAGCCGCTTTGAGAATCTATATGATGGTGTAGACGGTAGCGGCATTCAAAGAAATGGAGCAACTGCTGAATATGGCACAACACGTTACTGTTGGATTATAAATATGCCAGGTCTCAATGGTATGAGGTTTAATAGTGCCTGCGGTGGCACTGAAGGGGATGTGCATCATGTTGTTGCCATAGGTGCCAGTCGCGGTATGAAATTGAAAGGTGACTACCATGAAGTTTACCATGTTACCACATACGATAATAGAAGAAATGATATCTCTCTTGGGTGGGGTAAGTATTGCGGTTTGGACAGGGCAGGGGCTACTGAACCTGGCAATGTTAACTCCAGAATCCTTAACAGCATTGCTGAAAGCTCATTGGATTGTAGCTCACAAGACTGCGTGCCCACAGCAGGTATAACGGAAGCTGATTCCCTTATTGAAGATATTTTGAATTATGAAACATTTGCAGCTTCGGGTCTCTGGTATGGTCGATTTTTAAGGCGTTGTGTGGATAATTGGTGTTCTTACTTTCCGTCACCGCAAATTGAACTGGCAGACCCCTGGTATAGCTGGCGTGCTGAATCTGATGAAACACTTATAGAGAAGTTTGGTGAAGTTCCTTGGGATGACCAAAGACAGAGTTATGATTTTCGCCCCAGGAAAGGATCTAATTTGATTGATGCTGGTGTTATAGTTCCAGGAATCAATGATGGTTCGGATAGTCGTGCCTATGCCCCAAGTCATGGTATTTTACTAGATGAACGGCCGGATCTACCCTGGCTGGGTGTATACAATCCAGTTGGTGCGGATTTTAATCACCCGCCTACCTATCCTGGACAGAACCGCAGGTTTGTAGGAGCTGCACCCGATATTGGTGCCTACGAATATGGCGATTCCGTTTACTGGATTCCAGGATATAGATATCCATATCCCAGTGTTCCCATACCTAATGATAATGCAGTGAATGTTCCGATAGATTATAGTGTTATCTGGAATTACCCCTATAAAAAGGATTACACCGGAACAATGGCTACAGTTACTTTAAGCGGTCCCGAGGTAGATAGAGTTGAAAATTTTCAATATCCAAATAATGTGCTTTTTCAAACGTTTAAACCAGGCGGGACCTACACCTGGTCCGTTACAGTAGATGGTATCAGTGGGGGAAACTGGACATTCACGGTTACCGATAAAATGTATCCCACGAATGATCGATCAATAGATACAGTGGCCGTAGATAGTGCAATCATACCATATATTCATATTAATGAATGGCATGGGGAAACCGTTCTAAAAGTGAAGAAAAATAATATGGCATTTTTACGTTTTGATATTCCGACCTCCCTCAATTACAGCTGTACCATTCATTTAAATTTAGTCCCTAAAAGCGTTTCATTGGCTGAAGGTGGCGGCATTATTCTTTACACATTTGATTCAGACTGGGGTGAAAGATTGACTGATGAAAATAACATAGGGATTATTGATCATAGTTTATTAAAACCGTTGGATACACTTTATGCCCTAGAGCCGGAAAACCCGGTATCTTTCGTTTTAACTGATAATATTAACTTCACTTGCAGCAATCACTCTTTTGCTTTGGGAGTTTTGGATTCTACAGATAACGTATCATTTCACAGTAAAGAGCATGAATATGATCAAAGAGAAAATCATTACGCTCCTCAAACGAATGTCTGGCCCAACATTTCTTTTCAGGAATGCACTTATACTGTTTTACCATCAGTTTACCCTGGTGATACAGATAACAATGGAGTTGTGAATGAATTTGATATTTTACCTTTAGCCACTTATTTCTACCAAACTGGTCCACAACGTTGTACGCCTGGTTATGGCTGGTTACCATCGCCTTTTGACTCTCTATGGGTATCGAATTCGGCTGCTACATTTGCTGACGCTAATGGAGACGGTATTATTGATGAGAGTGATTTATTTGGGATAGCACTTAACTGGAACAAGAGCCATGGCATCGGTTCGGGAAATTTTGTAATTGATCCAGATGATAGTACATTGTTCATTTCGCATAAACCCGCACTTAAACAATTATACCAAGCACTAGGTGAAGACGGTGAGCCGGAACGGAAGATGAAATCACTTTTGGAAAGAATATTAGGCATAGCAAACATTCCTGATAAATTCTCTCTTTATCAGAACTATCCCAACCCTTTTAACCCTATCACCACAATCAGGTACGATCTTCCAGAAAAATGTCACGTACATATTGTCATTTATGATATGCTGGGCAGAGAAGTAACTCAGTTTGTCAACTCCACCCAGGAAGCCGGCTACAGGTCTTTACAATGGAATTCTACTAATAGTTTTGGAAAGCCCGTAAGTGCGGGAGTCTATATTTACCGGATACAGGCTGGGAATTTCATGCAAGCCAGAAAGATGGTGCTGTTGAAGTGATAAAATTCAAAGAAGAAATGGAAATATGTTAAAGGGAAAAACAATATTCATTTTGTTCTTTGGTTTAATATTAACCAGCTGTGGACTTTTTGATAAAGAGGATAAATCAATCGATAACCCTATTGCCGCATTCGAAACTGAACCATCAGAAGGGCATGTTCCGTTAACAGTGATATTTACTAATAAATCTGATCCTGGAACAGGCAGTAATATTGAGTACTTGTGGGATTTCGGGGATGGTGGTACAGCATCAGCTGAAAATCCAGGTCATACTTTTACTGATGTCGGGGTTTTTTCCGTTACTTTAACAGTTACAACAACTCATGGCAGTGATATTTCTGACCCGCGATTGATTACGGTAAATCCTGCGGTAAATAATCCAGTTTTGTTATTGTCCTCCAATTTAGCTTCATTAGCACCTGGCGAATCGACATCAATATCACTATATATAACGGATTTAATGACTCCTATTTTTGGGGTCGAAATGCAGATAAGTTATAATGTAAGTATTTTTAAGGTAGACTCTTCAAGTTTTGATCAGGGAGTTTATTTTGGGACTAATGCAATCTCACTTTTCCAAATAGTCGATGATAAAATACATCTTTCTATCAGTGCTATACATGGTGATGCCATGGTAAATGGTACCGGTAAATTAGGAGATTTTGTAGTAACCGGACTTTCTTCAGGTTCGGGTACATTTAAAATTATACCTGAAGAATTACATTTCATCGATGGAAACGGAAATGAAGTGCATATCACAGATTCTTTAGACGTGAGAGATTTAACAGTTACCGTACCATAATCCAATGAGATGCTAGAAACAACACAAGGCAACTAGTACAAGCAAGGCTTTACTTTTATACAATACAGGCAGGTGAGTTCAGACCTACCAAGAAGATGGTGCTCTTAAAATAATTACCCTTTCTACAAATCAAGCCCCACATTCGTGGGGTTTTTGTTGGTGGGATGATGGATCTATTCTGCTGAGTTTAATATTATAATGAAATATAGTATTATCTGTTAATATTTAAATACTATAACATTTAATTGTATAAATCGGAAATATAAATGAAAAATTTAATTAATTTTTTAATAATAATTTTTACTATTACTCAAGCTACATTTTCGCAAATAGTACAAGTAAGAGCTGGTAGCTACACTACAAACTTTCCAGGTGTTGATGAAGCTGGGCGAAATAGTTATCCATCTGGAGAACCACAAGTAAGTGGTCCAGCAACAAAAACAAGATTTGAAATTGGACTAAACCTGAAGTGTGAAAAACCAGCTGGTATACTTGAAGAAATAAAAGCTGCAAATTCAATGTGTTCACACAAGATTAATTTGAATTCTTTAGATGAAGTTAATAGTGAAGTATTGAATTGGGTAAAGGTAGCTTACGAGAAATCAATATAACCCTAAACCCACTTCTCCAATTATTCCTTCCTTATAAATAATTAGCAAATAACATAAGCCCCCTGAATTGGGGGCTTATGTTATTTTAGGGAAAAATAGTCGCGGATTGTCGTAAGTTTTTTTTACGCACCTTTGTTCGGTCTCATAACAGGATATAAATCAATCCAACGGGGTTTTTTGTTTGTTGGAGGATGGGTAAATTCCGTAGTATTTCTAAATTAAAAATGTAATAATAATGTCATCAAGTACTAATCCAACATCAACAGCATATCAAAAAGCAGTTCAAGAATTAGGATTAAAGCCAAATATTGCGAAAGCCTTAGAAATTCCAGATCGTGAATTAACAGTTGAGGTGCCATTTAGGAGAGATAATGGTGAATTAGAAAGTGTTATTGGCTATCGAGTACAGCATAACAATACACGAGGGCCTTTCAAAGGTGGAATTAGATACCATCAACATGTTGATATTGAAGAAGTAAGATCACTTGCAACACTCATGACTTGGAAAACATCTCTATTGGATATTCCATATGGCGGAGGAAAGGGTGGAATAGGTGTAGATCCCTCAAAATATAGTAAAACAGAAATTGAAAGGATGTCCAGACGCTTTTTTCGTTCCATAGACCCCATAATAGGAGTGAATATTGATATCCCAGCACCTGATGTTAATACAAACGCACAAATAATGAGTTGGTTTATGGATGAATATAGTCAGATTCATGGTTACTCTCCCGCAATTGTAACAGGTAAGCCATTAGAACTTGGTGGCTCAGAGGGGCGAGAGGCAGCAACAGGTAGAGGTACCGCGATCATTACACGTGAGGCTGCTGAAAAGTGGGGATTAGAATTGAAGAATTCAAAAGTGGTTATACAAGGTTTTGGTAATGTTGGTTCTTATGCAGGAAAATTTTTACATGAATATGGCTGTAAAATTATAGGTGTAAGTGATGTTACGGGTGGCCTCTATAATCCTGATGGTCTTGATATTCCATCGCTTTTTGAATATAATTATCAAAATAGAACCATCAATGGTTTCAAGAAAGGTAAGAAAATTTCGAATGAAGAATTATTAGCTTTAGACTGCGATTTCCTTATCCCCGCAGCATTGGGAAGTGCAATTAATGATTCAAATGTACACTTAATTAACTGTAAGGTTATAGTTGAAGCGGCAAATGGTCCCGTCACAGGAGAAGCTGCAAATAAACTTTGGGATCGTAAAGTTCCAATCATACCAGATATATTAACAAATGCTGGAGGAGTAACAGTCTCTTATTTTGAATGGGTCCAAAACCTTCAACAGTTCAAATGGACTGAAGATGATGTTAATAAAAAACTCGAAGAAAAAATGGTTCATGCATTTGATGAGGTATTTGCATTGAAACAGCAAAAGAAGGTTCCTATGCGAATTGCATCATTCATGGTTGCCATCGATAGAGTTTATAATGCGTATACTTTAAGAGAAGGATAATGGTCAATTAATAAATATTTGATTTATCATCAGGATGAAAAACATTAAATATTATTATCGTAATATTTTTTCCAATTTTTTCCCATTTGCTAATTCGTCTACCAATTTATCTAAATACCTTACTTGCCTAGTTATTGGGTTTTTAATTTTCTCTATTCTATAACCACAAATCATACCTGTAATTAAATGAGCATTTTTTTTCAAGGTTGCTTTTTCAAAAAATGTTTCAAAGGTTATATTTTGTTCAATGAATTTTTTTAGTTCTTTCAAATTAAAACCTGTTAACCATTGAATTACTTTATGTAGTTCATCCTTGGTTCGGTTTTTCTTCTCAATTTTTGTAACATAGTGAGGATAGACTGATGCAAATGTCATTTTTGCCATTCTTTGGTCGTGTTTTAATGTAGTCTTCATTGTATTCGGCAATAAATCTAATATGAAATACTCCCACATTCGTGGGGGTTTTTTATTTTATAGAGTGATTGTATGTAAATTTCGTTTGTGATGAAAAAACCAATAAATATCGAAGAAGTGGATGGGTTTTATTATAACAAAGACACTAATCATCCTTATTCGGGTCCATATGTTTTATACTATGAAAATGGGGGGAGACAAGAACAAGGAATAACAAAGAATGGGAGACCAGACGGGAAATGGTTTGGTTGGTATGAGAGTGGAGAAAAGAAACAAGAAGTACATTACAAGGATGGGGAACTTGGGAAATCTACTCAATGGTATAAAAATGGAAAGAAGGAGTGGGAAAGAACTGGATATGATGGGTTATATACTGAGTGGTATCCCAATGGTCAGATACGCTATAGAATGAATTTCAAAGACGGTTTACAAGATGGAGAGCAGAAGGAATGGTACTGGAATGGTACACTTGCGAGAATAATGAAATTTCAAGCAGGAAAACAGCAGGGTGAACAGATCGGTTGGAAGGAAAACGGTGACTTACGTTTCAAGTATACCTATTTAAATGGGAAACGATACGGGTTTATGGGTTCAGCCCTATGCCAACCCCCGGAAGGATAGAAAATTGAAGACAGGATTACTCAGCATATTTGGATTCATTGGTTTGATCACTTTTATCAGCATCAGTGAGGGGCATAATACTGACTTTCGGCTACCGATATATACGCCTGGGGATTTGGATCCTGATTGGGTTCATGAGTCAATACAAAATAGCACTGAGCCACACGTGGTCCACAATTTTGAGTTTATAAATCAGGATGGCAAGATTATTGATGAAAAAACGGTTTCAGGAAAAATATATGTGGCGGAATTTTTTTTCACTACTTGTCCAGGTATC
>CAJWLO010000068.1 GCA_913043235.1 uncultured Fidelibacterota bacterium | reverse complement strand
CCTGAAGAGCACGCCACACCAACGGGGCTGAATCGCACTTGAACTTAGTTCAACCAAAATAAATCGAGCAATATTATTTTATTATAAAATATATTGACTCTCTAAATACCTTCCAGGTCTTGCTCATTAACATCTCGCAATACTAAAAAACCAATGATGAAAAATATAAAAACAGTTGCAACTCCTAAGCGCTGTGATGTGAAAACCTTAGTAAAAATGCCCAAAAGCATTGGACCAAGAAATGAAGTAAGTTTTCCTGAAAACGCAAAAAACCCATAAAATTCATTGATCTTATCAGGCGGAGTTAATCTACCCATTAATGAACGACTTGCTGATTGATTAGGACCTGCAAATAGACCCACAACAATACCGGATAACCAGAATAGAAACTTTGTTTTTGCAAAAACGGCAATAATTACTGCCAGCATCAGACCAATTAAACTGATCTGTATCGTTCGTTTACCACCTATAATATCATCTATGAAGCCCATAAAAAATGCACCTATCCCTGCAGTAATATTGAGTACAATACCAAAAATCATTATTTCGTTGAATGTAAAACCAAACGTCCCAGATGCATATATGGCCCCAAAAGCAAAAATAGTGACCAAACCATCATTATAAATCAACCGCGAGATAAGAAACCTTATCGTATTTTTATAAATTTTTATATCATGAAAAGTTTCCTTTAGCTGCTGAAGAGAATTAAATAAAATATTGCCTTTAATTGGTTTTGTATCTTTCTTTTTATCTTTTAAAAATAAAATTGCCGGAAGAGTAAATATAAAAAACCAAATTGCTACCACTAAATTTGTACCCCGAATATGCGCTCCTGTTTCAGGATTTAATCCAAACCAAGGTACATCAGGGCTTACGAAACCTACCATGGCAAGCAACATGGCCAAAAGACCGCCTAAATAACCAAACCCCCAACCGTACCCAGAGATTCTACCTATTTTCCCCTGAATAACAATTTCAGGCAAATAAGCATTGTAGAAAACGCCTCCTAGCTCAAAGGCCACATTTGCAATGACAACCAAGCCAAGTGCAAATAAAACTTCACCTTTCTGGGGAAAAAATAAAAAAACGGTTGCGAAGATACTGGTATAGGTTGCAAGTATAAGAAAAATTTTCCTGTACCCTCCCTGGTCCGCGACAGCACCCAGTAAAGGTGACAAGAGAGCTACAACTACAGCTGTAATAGCTATTGCCTGGGACCATAGATAGGTACCATCGATTTCATTTACTGCAATTGCTTTTGTGAAATAGGTTGAATAGATAAAAGTGATAACCAAGGTTGTAAAGGCGGAATTACCAAAATCGTAAAAACACCAACTCCAGATTTCTTTTCTATTCAAATCAGATCTTACCTATCATAAACTACCAGCTTTGTAAATAAAAAGTAGATCCCCAGTAGATTTCCCAACCTTCATAAGTATTTTCCGATGATAGTGTTCTTTGGTAACCAGCATATAAGTCAAATGAAAAGGGGCCTATCTTGTTTCTTGAAATGGAATTTATAAGCCAGCTTTCTAATATGATGCGACGAGTTTGAAATGACGAATCATAGCCTTGATGGGACCGCATCCATTCATTCCATTCCCTATAATTTGAATGAAATTGATCCTCACCCTTCGATGCATAATTGGTCCCTACACGTACCTTGATACGGTCAGGTTTGGGTTCAAAATCGAAACCCAGTGTTTGTTTTACCCAATTACCTTCACTGTATTTATATGTTTCACCTAAACGATTGATAATAGAATCAGGATGGGTATGGTTTGCATTAAACAAGGTGACAGGTGTATTAAAAAATTCAGGCGTACTGGCTGTGTAATCAGCACTGGCATAGAAACGAGGTTGCATTTTCCCCCTAAACAAATATTCTCCAAAAATTCCAATGGACCATCGCGTTAAACCGCTGCCAACATTGGCCTGGCTAAATTGTTTTACCCCATCCGATAAATACGAACGAATCGTATATCCATAGGGCGACTGGATTTTAAACTGACCATAAAGAGCTCCTGAACTCTTTGTATTGGCCCAATTCGGAGAGCCCAGTAACAATATGGTAAAACCAAGGGTTATATCATCTATTCCAGACCCTTTTTTAACTCGTGGATAAAAATAGGACACCAGGTCTGATAACCCAACAGTATCCTTCCCAATCTCCGATGGAAAAAACCGCAAATCAGTGAATCCTTGGTTAAACGGATCGCTATTTGATGACAATGCCCACAAAACAGAATAATCACCATTCTCTGTATAATATAGATCATAGATCATCTGCACAGTGTCCCGCAGACCGCTGCGCATAAAGAAATAGGTATCTGAGGCTATGAAAGATTCTAGCTCGGACTTTGTATTGCGATGGAAATTTACCAAATTATCTATGCCTTGAATTGCGTAACCTTCGCCGGTTACAGATTGAGTCACTTCATAAGAATCGATGAATGGTATAGTTACGGAGAGAGTGATTTGGTCCGACATTCCGTATTCGATTGTTAATTTTCGCCCGTTGATTGATCTTTTCCGAGAATCCGAGAATTGGCCTCCAACCATTACAGATTTGGTTGTATCTATATATCCGGCTTCGAGGATGGGAAGGTTTGTACCTTGATATACATTGAACCAAGAAAGCCAGGATTCCACTGTATGAATTGAGTCGATTTCAATATCACCCATATGATACAAATCATTAGAAGACGAAAATCGGCCTGAATCATTAATAGTTTTATGATCGAAGTACATACGGCCGATATCTGTCAGATTGAAAGGTTGCTTTCCTAAATCCCAAGAACTTTCACCGCGAAGATTTCCGTAGGTAAAACGAAATACATTTTGCGGTATTGTAGGTAAGATCTGACAATCCGTACGTTGATAAAAAATAAAGAAAAGTATAATAATGCGAATCAAGGATAGATCAGATATGGTTGGCGAAACTGGTTAAACAGATAGACATCATGTGCCCATTGGGGCGGAAGTATCTCTGGAGATTTACTCTGTGCTGTTACAGTACGCAACAGATTAGAGCCAAATAGCTTATCAATATAACCATCACCGATCCACTGGAATTCTCGGGGATGCAAATTATGTATCAACATGATGATGTATGTGGCTGTCCTGATTGGATCAAATTCATTTTTATCCGTAATGGATATTTTAATGCCGCTACAGGACTGACCATCATATTTAGGAATCCGATTATAGTAAATTGACCCCCTAGGTCGATATTTGATTTCTTCAAATAAAACACCAGAGAGACCAAAATCATTTAATTTTTCTATGAAAAAGTTTGCAACCAACCAAGGAGCTCCTATATATAAATACGGGCTATCCGTACCAAAACCTGTATTTAAATTTGTCCCCCGGAAAAGGTCCATGCCCGTATAAGCTAATAAGGTTTCCAGATTTTTGATAAATGGGATAGGATGTTTCCAAGGTAATTGTGTTTCATCAAACCAAGTATCCCGTTCCCAATTTGCCATAGGTATAATTGTCAAATCCACATTTTTCGAATCCTTTACCCATTTCATTTCATTGATAAGGACACAGTACTCTCCAATCGTAAGACCATGACGGATTGGAACCAAATGATAGGCTTCAAGACTTTGAAACTCTGTCCGGGGTATTGGACCATCTATAATATCACCACGAAGGGGATTGGGACGGTCCAGTACCATCACCGGTATTTTCCAATCACTGGCTGCCTCAAATAATTTTGAAATAGATGCTAAAAATGTGGAATAACGAACGCCAGTATCCTGTAAATCAATAATAATCAAATCTAATTCGGACATTGCCCATTTTGGAGGATATACCATACCATCAAATATATTGATTATCCTTGCTCCGTGTATCGGGTCGATTGGCTCGCGACCTATTAATTTCGCACGTGAATCATCCAAACCCCAGATACCGTATTCAGGCTCAAATAAAACATGAACTTTGATACTGAGCTCTTTTTGCAATAAATCCAATATATGCTCCCCATTGCGATTCACGGCAGTGTGGTTGGTTAATATCCCAAGTTTTTTTGTACGGACAGGGAGAAAATCCATCTGCTCTAGAATATCAAGACCGGTATATACTTGAGGGAAAAAAGATAAGTCAGGTATACTAAGAATCTGGGAATGGTTATATTTCACCTGGCTGTTTTTTTGCGCAATGGCTACTGTAACCAAGATGCAAAAAGATAGGAATTGTCGGAATCTGATCATTTTCCAACGAAAAGTTACCCGGATCAGAAATAAAACTAAATAAGAAACTTAAATAATTAAGATTGCGATCTGGGATTTTACTTGTTTTTGAATTCAATTATTACCCACATTTGGAGTTGTTATGGGAGATTCAAACAATAATAACAGCGGTGGTTTCGCCAAAACAACCGATTTTAAATGGCTAGGCGTAGGTCTGGCTGTTTTTGTTTTAATTGCCATTATGCCTACACCTGAATCCATGATACAAAAGGCACAGGATATCTTTGGGAATGATCCAGGTACTGACATTGGAATAAAAGCGCTAAATATCAAACTAATCATCGCATTACTTTCCACTTGTGTGGTATTTTTTGCTACAGAAGCCATACCTATGCCTGCTGTAGCTCTTTTAATTGGTTTGGTACAACTATTTTTTGGAATTACCGCGCCTAAAATGGTTGCGTTAAGCTATGCCCACGATGCTGTATGGTTTATTGCAGGTTCTCTTGCTCTAGGTGCAACACTTGTGAAATATGGCTTAGATAAACGTGTGGGTATGTTAGTTATAAACCTTGCAGGTACAAAGACAAGGAATATTGTAATTGGTATCTTACTTGGCACAGCAATTCCGACTGCTTTTGTTGGAGAGCATGCTGTTGCCGCCATGTATGTACCAATTGCTTTAGCACTATTCACTCTTACTAACAAATCTACTCCTGCACCAAAGCTTGGCACCTTGCTCCTAATTACAATTGCAGTGGGTTGTATGATCGGGGGACCAATGAGCCCCACAGGGGGTGCACGAAATGCACTTATGATTGGTTTTTTATCTAACATTGGCATTGAAGTCTCTTTTGTAAACTGGCTATCCATGGGTGTTTTTTACACGTTTGCAATGTCAATAGTAATGGCATTTTTATTACCACTACTTTTTAAGCCAGAAGTAGATGACCTTAGTGATGCTGTGGATCTACTGAAAAAAGATTTAGCAAAACATGGCTCAATGACGAAGCAACAATATATTGTTGCTCTAGTCATGCTTTGTGTGGTCCTGCTTTGGATTACAGATAAATCCATAGTAGCAAATGTCCTTGGTTTCTCACTTGGGCTTGGCGGTATTGCAGTTTCCGGGGCTGTTACCTATATGATCCTTGGTCTGACTTCTTGGAAAGACTATGAAGAAAAAGTAAGTTGGGGAGTCATAGTCCTCTATGCAGGGTGTATCAGTTTAGGCACTGTGTTTAAAACTACAGGTGCTTCCAGTTGGTTTGCCGATCAAATTATGGCCTTGGTTGCACCGCTCGGCCTCAATGAAGGTATTGGCCTAGTAATCCTTATGGGTGTCATTGGGGCTGTCCTAACAAACCTCATGAGTGCTGGTGCTACAGTTGCAGTCATAGGACCAGTCGTGCTGGATATGGCACAAAGCTCTGGTACTAACCCAGTTCTGGTAGGTGTAGGATTAGCTATTGCCACATCCATGGCATATTGGCTAGTTATAGGGACACCTGCTAGTTCAATTGTCTATGCCAGCGGTCAGCTTGAATCCAAGGACTTTATCAGAATGGCAACCATTGGATGGCCCGCTGCATTATTAGTGTTGGCTGTTATGGTCTCTGTATATTGGGTAACAATACTAGGTATTGACCCTGCTGGGATTGGCTTTTAGGGAGGAGGATGTAATGACTCCACAAATAGTTATTTTAATCATCGTAATAGCGCTTCTAGTTTATGCTTTTTCTACCCATGGAGAAAAAGAATTGAGTGAAGCAGACTATATCAGAGAGCAGTTCAAAAGAAAAAAAGCGGCATCTGCCAATGAAGACATAGTCTCTTATGGTCAAGTCCAGGAAAGAAAACAGGAACTTTTTGATGTAATTGATGCGAACCTGGGTGACCACCCCACTCAGTCTGATCAACTTAAAGAGATGATTAGTGACTGGGCAGATCTAAAGGTAAAGTCATTTGAGAACCGGCGTTCCTGGGTTCGGAAGCCTGATCAAGATTCTGATTCTAATTAATTAATTCAAGACAGAGTGATATGCTCTGTTCGTCCGTGTATTCCTGTAAGTAGCGCATATGCAGTAGTACCTATCTCCCGGGCAATTCGTTCAACAGGAATTTTATCAAGATTTCGTTTACCAAAAATTAAAACTTCATCTCCCTCTTCTGGAGCCACATCGCCAAAATCAACCATAAACTGATCCATGCAAGGTCGTCCCGCAATCTTAAATTCCACCCCTTTATAGCTTACAAAGCCTTGTTCATACCATGGCCGAGGGAAACCATCCGCAAAACCAGTTTGTACCACTGCAATATTGGTATCTTTTTTGGTGGTGTAAACACCGCCATAACTAACTTTAGTTCCAGCTTGCACGCGCCGGATATTCACTATAGGGCCGCAAAAGCTCATAACTGGATCCACATTTACATTCATGGGAGCTTCATGGGAAGGAGCAACGCCATAAAGTAGTATACCAACCCGTACCAAATTAAAATATGCATCTGAAAGGTTTAATACCGCCCCACTGTTAGAACAATGAATATATTGAAAAGAAAGATCAGCATTTTGTCCTTCTTTCACTACTTGCTTAAAGGCATTCAACTGGTTATGTGCATAACTCAAATCCCCATCTTCTGAAGATGCAAAATGGGAATAGATACCTTCTATAGGCAAACTTTTTTTTTCATTTAACAATCCAAAAACTGAATCTGATTCCGCCAAGTCAAAACCCAATCGTGTCATACCAGTATCAAATTTGATGTGAAATCGTGGGCATCTACCAGTCAGTTCATGTACATCCTGCAGGATTTTCAGGTCATCCATAGATGAAGCGCTTACAACAAGGTTCAATCGGGAAGCAGGTTCAAGCCAGTGCTTCTGTATCCGGGAAAAGATTAGAATTTCATTCCTAATCCCTGCCTTGCGAAGTATCACAGCTTCTTCAAAGGCAAAAACTGCAAATGAAATACATGGCTCGCTAGCTATAGCATCTGCAATGGCCTTGGCACCATGTCCATATCCGTCTGCTTTGACCACGCAAAGTAAATGACGGTTTCCAATGTGCTTTCGAATATTAAATAGATTCTGCCTTAATCTATTTAAATGAATGTAGGCTTTGGGACCAATGATATTCATGATTTATATCGTTTTAGCATGTATGTCTGCAATATAAATCGAATGAATTGAATATTTTTGTCGATCATGATTATATACAACCGTTCAGATCTTCATCAGAAAGTTTATTTACCATATATATTGGCTTACCTACAAAGTAGGCCATCGTTACTTCATCATGTATACTTCCTCGTTTCAAAACACTCTCACACCATAAACAGACTATATAATCCGCATGACCAATGATTAGCCGTAAGGCATGGTCTATACAGCATCTGATGAATTCCTTGTAACTTTGTGGATCAGAAATTGTCCAAGCATGGTAATTAGTTGCTTTTTTTCTGAACCCGTTTTCTTGATTCCTATACTGGATTCATCACATCATGTACGATGTCATTTTTGAGCCAATCTCCAAATCTTATCCGCCCACTGGCCCCGTTATTAATGACATATTCCATACCGCCAGATAAATAAACGATCATTGTCTCAATTTTTTTTGTAATATAAAACTATTTCCTATGATCCAAAGCCCCGATACCAGAAATATAATACCAAACTTTAACCACTCTATTATTCGGACCGTAATAAATAACTGTAATGATTGAAACGGTATTGATAATGGCTGCAATTTTAAAATAGATTCTACTACGACAGGGAAAAAACCAAACTCCACAAGAAATCCATTGCCAAAAATGACTAAAATCATAAGATAAAAACTGATCATTAGAAAAGGTGTGACAGTATCAATCGATAAAGCTATAGTTATAACTAGATTACCTAGGATATATAAATAAAGGATCAACTGTATAACCAGCATAAATAATTCCACTGTAGCAATTTGTATCGGGATTATTACTGAAAATATTGCTAGTGAGATCAATCCGATTAAAAGAGCTTCTAAGGCAGCAACAGTTAGATAAGCAAAAATTATTTTTCGTTTGGTATAGGGTGCCATACTGACATGAACTAGCATTTTACGGTGAATTCTCAGGCTAAAGAACTCCCGATACAAAAAGGGAATTAAGGCAAAAGAAGAAATAATAAAAATCAAACCGGGGATTACCCATTGTTCAAATGGCATATCCGTTAAACTGTTTACAAATATATTTCTTAATGGAAAAACAATCAATACGGTCAATATTATGGGTACCGCCAGAAGGAAGACCAAGCTTATCATCCATCTATTTTTCCATAACCAGAGCCTACGTTTAATCAAAGCAGATATCAATCTAAACCTCCACCGGCAAATTCAGAATCAAGTAGATCTCGAAGACCCAGTTTTTTCACTCCTAGATCAATCATCATTTCCCCAGATGCTGCATTGACAACATCAAAGAAGACTTTCCTGTTCCGACCATAAAAATGGAAAGAATTATTCAAACGGTTCGGTGAAACTACAGTAGAAACACTACATAGATTTTTATACAAATCATCAGATAAATCATGAAACTCAATCTGAAACTGGTGATAATCTAGAGTGCTCTTTAACAAGGTATCGATATGTCCATCCATCATTATTCTTCCATCCTGAAAAACAAGAATTCGATCGTGAGACTGTTCCACTTCAACCAGGGAATTACTAACATAGATAATTGATTTATTCCCTTTCAGTTTTTTAAGCAGATCCCAAGTGATCCGAATCGATTCAGCATCCATATAAGCTGTTGGCTCATCTAGAATCAATACTTCCGGGTCATGGATCAATTCCCTTATCAGCATAGTTTTTTTCTGGATTCCATGGGAGACATCACGGGCAAGTTCGTTTAGAAAAGGGGTAATCATTAAAACATTTGCATAATCAAATATTCTCGATGCTGCTTTTTCATGTTCGACATGAAATAAATTTGCTGTAAATAGAATATTTTGTTTTAGAGTTAGCCAAGGGTCCAAATCTGTAGCATCGGGCACATATCCAACCAGCATCCTAGTTTCATTCCGTCTCTTATTCATATCCAAACCATGAAGAAATACCTGCCCATAATCTGGATTCTCAAAACCAGATAACAGCTTCAATAATGATGATTTTCCAGAATCATTCGCACCAACGATAGCCACCAAGCTACCTCGCTCTACACCAAAGGTAAGTCCGGCTAGGATCGTTTTATCACCAACCAGTTTACCAACTTTTTTTAGGGTAATACTTGCTTCCATTTAATTTAATGTGCTTCGTACCAGTTATCGCCAATACCATATTCTACCACTACTGGAATAGAAAGAGGTAATGCTTTTTCCATTTCCGTTGTAACTAGAAAAATCAAAGATTCTTGTTCAGATTCAGGATATTCAAAAAGAAGTTCATCATGGATTTGCAAAATCATCTTGGATTTCATTCTCTTTTTTATAAGTTTCTGATGAATGGCTACCATCGCTAGTTTTATCATTTCTGCTGCAGAGCCTTGAATTGGCATATTGATGGCCATTCGTTCTGTAGCTTGGCGTCGGAGACTATTATTGCTGTCCGCTTCCCAGACGGGCCTACGGCGTCCTAAAATGGTTTCTACATATTTATCTGTTCTTGCTTTTTCAAGTGTAGAGTCAATATAGGTCCTAATTCCACTGTATTGATCAAAATAGGATTCAATAATCACTGCAGCTTCAGATCTGGGGATATCTAATTCCTGACTCAATCGGAAAGGCCCAGCTCCATACATGATACCAAAATTCACTACTTTTGCAATGCGTCTCATTTCAGGCAAAACACTATCAATAGGTACACGAAATACATTACTAGCCGTACGGGCATGAATATCTTCCCCCTTCTTAAAGGCGGCACATAATGCCTTATCCTGGCTTAAATGGGCCATGATGCGCAGTTCTACCTGTGAATAATCAGCTGATAATATTTTCCAGCCTTTCCCCTTACTACAAATTGCTTTGCGAATTTCCTTTCCTTCATCTGTGCGTATAGGGATATTCTGGAAATTTGGATTGGTACTGGAAAGTCGTCCAGTGGCGGCAATGGTTTGATGAAAAGTGGAGTGGATGCGGTTTGTTTCCGAATTGATCAAATCTGGGAAAGTATCTACATAGGTATTTTTTAATTTGTTATATTTTCTGTATTCAAGGATCAGTCTAGGTAGGTTATGGTTTTTCCCCAGTTGTTTTAATACTTCCTCTGCTGTACTCCTTTTTTTTATCATAGGGAGACCTATAATATCAAAAAGAATATTGGCTAATTGCTGGGTGGAATTCACATTGAACTCCTTTCCAGCCATTTTGTAAATCTTGGTCAACAAAATGTCGATCTTCTTCCCTATTTTTTTGGACATCATGGAAAGAAAATCAGGATCAACATAAACTCCAGCAAATTCCATATCGGTCAAAACTGGAATCAAGGGAATTTCAATAGATTTGAAAAAAGTTAAAAGGCCTTCCTGTTTTAATCTGGTTTTAAATAAATTTGTTAATTGTAAAGTAATATCCGCATCTTCGGAAGCATAGCAAGATACCTGTTCCAATAGTACCTGGTCCATGGTGATCTGGTTTCGGCCTCTGCCAATCAAATCTTCGATAGGTACCATTTCATAATTCAAATACTCAAGGCTTAGACTATCCAATTTATAGGAACGTGCAGCAGGGTTCAGAAGATGGGCAGCGATCATAGTGTCAAAGAAGATTCCCTGCATTTTAACACCGTGATGTCTCATGACCAAGGCGTCAAACTTTATATTCTGTCCAGTTTTTTTTATTGAATCACTCTCCAATATCAGCCGAATTTCATCTAAGATTACTGTCAAATCATTATCACCAAAATTTTCTTTTTCCTTACCTAAATATTGCAGAGGGATGTACCAACCTGAGTTCGGCTTGGTGGCAAAACTTAATCCAACAATCTCTGCTTCCATGGGGATTAAAGAAGTAGTTTCTAAATAAAAGGCGAAAAATTTAGAATCCAATAGGACTTTGACCAATCGATCCAGATCATTTTTATTAAGTACCGACTTGTAATCTTTTTTAATTGTTTCCTGAATTTTTATCCCTGGATACTGATGCTGATGCATTTGCTTAATTAAACCGTAAAATTCAAGTTCATTGAACTTTTGACTAATTCCTTCAATATCCATCTCAATACGCTCAAAATCCTGAACTTTACTATCTAATTCCACCTGGGTTAAAATGGTTACCAGTTCTTTGCTTAATAGTGCATTTTCCATCCCATCCTGCAACCCTTTCTGTGCTCGCTTATTCGCTACCTTATCTGCATTTTCCAAAGCTCCTTCAAGTGAACCATAGGCATTAATTAATTTTACCGCAGTTTTTACACCTACACCCGCCACACCAGGGACATTATCTGAAGAATCACCCATTAAGCCAAGAAGATCAATGATTTTTTCTGGATCCACCCCCCATTTCTCAACCACTTTTTCAGGCGTGAATATAATCGGATATCCCAAAGCCACCACTTCGTCTCCCAGATCTACATCATCCACGCTTCCAAACTCGACAGGAACATACGATCCTCTCGCCAGCTGTATCACGGCCAGATCAGGTGCACACCAAGAACCTGGGGCTGGCTCGATGTCTGAAAGCTGTCTGTTCAAGAATCTGCAGCTGTTGGATCCCCGCTGGACCGAGCCGCGGCCAGGCTATGAGGTCCGCACCGCGGACGGCTTTGTCGCCAAGGTCGCCGACCAGCCTATCAAGGCGCCGCGCGCCACGGTCGTCGATTGGGCCGGGCACGCTCTGATGCCAGGGCTCTTCGACGGCCACGCCCACGTTTGCCTGAGCGAGGTGAACGTACGACGCATGGAAGAGACGTCGCTGACTTTGATGACCGCGCACGCCGCCAAGTCGATGCTCAGTCATGCCGAACTGTGGATCTACCACGGTACGCGATCCGGGCAGTGTCGACTGGAGCATCAAACAGGCAGTGACTGCCGGTCTGATCCCGGACTCTCGCCTCTACATCGCCGGCCAGGCCATTGGGCCTACCGGTGGTCATAGCGACTCCAGGCGGCGTACCGATCATGGTGAGCGCTGCCATTGCTGCAACGCCATACGCTTTACCAGGGCGGTGTCGAGCGGGGTGTGGACCATCGAGCACGGTAATCTTATCGATACCGTTACGACACGGTTGATGGCGCAGAA
>CAJWLO010000067.1 GCA_913043235.1 uncultured Fidelibacterota bacterium | reverse complement strand
CAATTATATTCAGCGTATATTTCTGCTGATCAATCTCCCACAAGCAGGTAGTTGCTGCAGAGGTGATAGTAATACCTCTTTCCTGTTCCTGCTCCATCCAATCCATAGTCGCCGCCCCATCATGGACTTCACCGATTCGATGTGTACGACCGGTATAATACAATATTCGCTCTGTCAAGGTCGTTTTTCCAGCATCTATGTGCGCCATAATACCAATATTTCGAACTTGATCTAGTGTTATCTGTTTCAATGCTATGCCTATCTAAATTTTATCTAAAATGCGCAAATGCTTTATTGGCTTCAGCCATACGGTGGGTGTCATCTTTCTTCTTAATGGCACCACCTTCATCGTTAGCAGCTGAGATCAGCTCTGACGCTAAAGCGTCTGCCATAGGTTTCCCAGATCTTCTTTTTGCAGAATTTATAATCCATTGAGAAGCCAGATAAAAGCGTCGATTTCTTGGTACTTCTATGGGGACTTGATAGGTCGCACCTCCTATACGCCTAGATTTAACTTCCACTGAAGGTGATGAATTTTCTATGGCTTTTTTAAAAATTTTCAAACCATCCGATTTCGTACGTTTGTTAATGATATCCATGGCTCCATAGAAAATTTTTTCTGCGACACCCTTCTTACCTCTGCCCATAATATAATTAACAAACTTTGCCGCAGCCAAATCATGGTACATGGGATCAGGCAATATTTCTCTGCGTTCAGGTCTTCTACGTCTCATTTTATAGCCTTAATCTTTTGGTTTTTTTGCTCCGTATCTTGATCGACTGGTTTTTCGATCCGAGACACCTGAAGTATCAAGGGTACCACGTACTATATGATAGCGAACGCCTGGAAGGTCTTTTACACGCCCACCTTCAATTAACACAATAGAGTGTTCCTGCAGATTATGCCCTTCGCCAGGGATATAAGCATTAACTTCACGACCATTTGTAAGACGCACACGGGCTACTTTTCTTAGAGCGGAATTTGGTTTTTTTGGAGTAGTTGTATATACACGGGTGCATACGCCCCTCTTTTGAGGATTCCCCTTGAGCGCAGGAGTGGCTGTTTTCTTCAAAACACGTTTCCTGCCTTTACGTACTAATTGATTTATCGTCGGCATATCATTTATTCTACAGCCAACGAAATTACATCATATTGAAAAAGTACTGCAACCTTCATTTAACTATCCCTATGGCTTTGCTTCAAGCAACCGCATCTTCTACTTCAATTGGCAATGCATCAATTTCTTCTGATGCGCCACCTACCAGCATATTTTTTATACCTGGCGTACCTGTCCCAGCAGGAATCAGACGGCCAACTGCTACATTTTCTTTTAAACCTTGAAGATAATCTGTTTTACCAGCTGTGGATGCATCTGTAAGAACACGGGTAGTTTCCTGAAACGAAGCAGCCGATATAAAACTCTCTGTATTTAATGATGCTTGAGTGATACCCATCAAAATGGGTTCAAAAGTAGCAGGTCTAGGCTTTCGATATGTTGCAGTTTCCTTACCTTCTGCTTTCAATTCCTTATTGATTTCATTGAATTCCAAGCGTTCGATTATAGAATCTGGTTCCAAATCAGAGTCGCCAGGCTCATTCACAAATACCAATTGTGAAATACGCTCATTTTCAGCAAAAAATTCACGCTTATTTACTCTATCTTCTTGAAGAAACCGAGTATCTCCTGGATTTTTTATACTCACCTTCTGCATCATTTGATTTACAATGACTTCAATATGCTTATCATTAATTTTCACGCCCTGCAATCGATAGACTTCCTGAATTTCATTCACCAGGTATTCACGTACTGCACCTGGGCCTAAGACTCTTAAAATATCATCCGGTGAAATTGAACCTTCACAAAGACTCGTACCAGCATTTATAAAGTCCCCCTCATGGACGATAACATGTTTGCCGTAAGGTATTGAATAAGTTCTTTCTTCTCCGTCCGTACCCATTACATGAATCTTACGTACACCTCGGCGGGTTTCACCAAATCTTACGGTCCCATTGATTTCGGACATTACAGCAGGATTGGACGGTTTACGAGACTCAAAAAGTTCTGCGACTCTGGGCAAACCGCCAGTAATATCACGGGTTTTACCAACATCTTTTTGAATTTTTACCAGTGTTTGACCACGCTGTACTTGCTGGTTATCTGTCACCACAAGAGTAGCATTTACTGGTAGTATGGTACCACCGGCCATGATCTTTCCATTTTTACCAACAATTTCTATATGAGGGCTTAGTTTCCTATCACGGGCTTCAATAACTACCATTTGTTTTTTTCCACCTTCAACAGCTTCAACCGCATAGGTCTCACCCTCAATGAAATCTTTAAGAATGACTTGACCTGTTTCCCTTGCCAAGATGATATCAGTATAAGGATCCCACTGAAGCAGTCGAAGCCCTGCCTTTACTTTATCCCCATCACTTACAAACATGTTCGCGCCATAAGGTACGTTAAACTGGGCAGTCTCTTTATTCTTATTATCTAAGATAATTAATTTTGAATGCCGTGTCATACATCTGCGGACCTCAGTACCTCCCTCATCAATTGTATCTGCATAGTCATAATTATCTGAGAATTTTACAGTACCAGCTCGTTTTACCCTCATATCAGACTGCTCGATAATTCGAGTTGCCGTACCACCAATGTGAAATGTTCTTAAAGTAAGTTGTGTTCCCGGTTCACCAATACTCTGTGCTGCTCTAATACCAACGGAAGTACCAATATCCACCAATTTATGAGTAGACAAATCCCAACCATAGCATTTGCAGCATACTCCACGTTTTGATTCACAGGTTAATACAGATCGAATACGAATATTTTCCACTCCGCTGTCACCAATAAGCTCCGACTCCTTTTCAGAAATAACAGAACCTGATTTAACAACAACTTCACCTTTATTTATAAAGTCATCCAGAATGGTCCGGCCAAGAATACGATCTGAAAGTGGTTCTATAATCTCCTCTCCTTCCTTTAAATCCGCAATAACAATACCGCTGATGGTACCACAATCTTCTATATAAGTGACCATATCTTGTGCCACATCAACTAATCGGCGGGTTAAATAACCTGCATCTGCTGTCTTTAAAGCCGTATCTGCCAGACCCTTGCGAGCTCCATGGGTAGAAATAAAATACTCAAAAACCGATAATCCTTCTTTAAAATTGGATGTAATCGGCGATTCAATAATTTCGCCTACTCCACCTTTCATTGATTTCTGCGGTTTAGCCATTAAACCACGCATACCAGCTAATTGTTTGATCTGATCCTGTCCACCTCGTGCCCCAGAGTCCACCATCATATAAACTGGATTAAATCCACTGCGATCAGCTTGCAATCCATCCATCATGGAAGATGCGACCTTATTGGTTGCATGGGTCCAAATATCTATAACCTTGTTATAGCGCTCTCCATCGGTTAAAACATGACGATCAAATTTATTTTTTACATTATCCACTTCATTTGATGCATCCAATAATATTTCATTTTTTTGCTCTGGAATTAGTATATCACTAATTGCAATAGAGACCCCGCTCTTTGTCGCCATAGCAAAACCAAGATCTTTTAATTTATCAAGAAACAGAACTGTTTTTGCATTACCAGAGATCATATAAGCTTCATTGACAGCCTTTGTCAGTCTTTTTTTATTGACAATCTCATTAATATAAACAATTTCATCAGGAAGAATTGAATTGAAGATTACGCGACCTACGGTTGTATTCTTATACCATATACCATTGTGCCTCAAATGAATATCCGCATGCAGATTAATAGCCTTGTTTTCATACGCTAACAATACTTCCTTCATCGAGCCAAATATTTTCACTTTATTCTGAACATCCTTTTTTGGAAGAGTAAGATAATAACAGCCGAGGACCATGTCTTGGGATGGAA
This sequence comes from uncultured Fidelibacterota bacterium, assembly GCA_913043235.1. Classification (GTDB taxonomy): domain Bacteria; phylum Fidelibacterota; class Marinisomatia; order Marinisomatales; family UBA1611; genus UBA2134. Next base: position 8,672 of record CAJWLO010000067.1, on the reverse strand, counting down.
CAGCAATAGGCTCACCATTGGCTGGATGCAAAATATTGTGACTGGAAAGCATCAGAATACGGGCCTCAACTTGCGCTTCTAGTGATAAAGGAATATGAACCGCCATCTGATCGCCATCAAAATCAGCGTTAAAAGCAGAACAGACTAGAGGATGCAATTGAATAGCTTTTCCATCAATTAAAACCGGCTGGAAAGCCTGAATTCCAAGCCTGTGCAATGTTGGCGCTCGATTGAGAAGAATCGGATGATCCATCACAACATATTCTAGAACTTTATATACAACAGGTTCCTGATTTTCAATCATTAATTTTGCACTTCTAGGGGTTTGCGTATATCCCCGTGCCATCAATTCTCTAATCATATGAGGTTTAAATAACTCTAGTGCCATATTCTTTGGCAGTCCGCATTCATGCAAATTCAGCTGTGGTCCAACAACAATAACAGAACGACCTGAGTAATCGACACGTTTGCCAAGCAGATTCTGTCGGAAACGACCGGTTTTACCTCTGAGCATATCAGATAGTGATTTCAATGGTCGACGAGACCCGCTACGGATAGCGGTCTTCCTACGGCTATTATCAAACAATGCATCTACAGATTCCTGAAGCATACGCTTCTCATTTCGCAGTATGACATCAGGAGCTTTAATTTCCATGAGTTGTTTAAGACGATTATTACGTATAATAATCCGACGATAAAGATCATTCAGATCCGAGGCAGCAAAGCGTCCTCCTTCAAGTGGAACAAGAGGTCGTAATTCGGGCGGTATGATTGGCAGAATAGACACAATCATCCATTCAGGTTTATTGAGACGTTTTTGTGTAGGATCATGAATAAAGGCTTTAACAACCTTAAGTCTTTTCAAAGCATCGGCCCTTTTTTGTTTTGATTTTGAATTTTGCACTGTGTCCACCAGTGTATTTTTTAACTCAATCAAATTAATCCGAGACAACATTTCCTTCATGGCTTCCCCACCCATGCTTGCAATAAAATAGTTTTCATTATCACGATCTTCATCGGTGACAGCCATATAACCAAATTGGCTTTCAAATTCTAAATATTCATCTTCTTCAATCAATTCAAATTGCTCAAGTCCACTTGCACCAGGTTCTATAACCATGAACATCTCGTAGTAAATAACTCGCTCCAGATCTTTAGTGCTTTTACCGGCCAAATAGCTTAGTTTACTTGGAATTGATCGTAGGTACCAAATATGGACTACCGGAACAGCCAGTGTGATATGACCCATGCGTTCACGGCGCACTTTCTTGCGAGTGACCTCGACACCACAGCGGTCACAAATGATTCCTCGATAACGAATTCCCTTGTATTTCCCACAATGGCACTCATAATCTTTGACAGGGCCAAAGATCTTTTCACAAAATAACCCATCTTTTTCAGGTTTATATGATCGGTAATTAATTGTTTCAGGCTTTAATACTTCACCATAAGAACGCGCCAGTAGCATTTCGGGTGAAGATAGGCCTATTGTGATGGAGTTAAACTTTTTATTTGTATCGATATTGGTTGATTGAATGTAAGTCAAACTGTTACCCCCTGCGGTTAATCAAGTTCTACATCAATGCAAAGACCTTGAAGCTCTTTAATCATCACATTGAAAGATTCTGGTGCTGAAAATTCTGGCATTTGTTCGCCCCGAACGATGGAATTATATACTTTGGAACGTCCCTCTACATCATCAGATTTCACAGTCAAAAGCTCATGAAGGGTGTGAGCTGCTCCATATGCCTGCAATGCCCATACTTCCATTTCGCCAAGACGTTGGCCTCCAAACTGAGCCTTCCCTCCAAGAGGTTGCTGTGTTATCAGGGAATAAGGTCCTGTTGACCGAGCATGCATCTTATCATCTACCATGTGGCTCAGTTTCATCAAATAAATATTCCCTACTGAAACTGGATTATCAAAATATTCTCCTGTCAATCCATTGACAAGTATGGTTTTACCACTAATAGGAAGACCTGCATTTTTCATTTCTGCCTCAACTTCTTCTGGAGTTGCTCCATCAAAAACAGGTGTAGCAAATTTTTGACCTGTAATTTCACCAACCCATCCAAGCATTATTTCATACAGTTGCCCCAGGTTCATGCGTGACGGGACACCTAAAGGATTCAACACAACATCAACTGGCTTACCGTCTTCTGTAAAAGGCATATCCTCCTCAGGAACAATTGTGGCAACAATACCTTTATTTCCATGGCGACCTGACAATTTATCGCCCACAGATACTTTCCTCTTTTGTGCTACAAAGACTTTTGCCAATTTCAATATACCTGGTTGGAGTTCATCACCAACCCTCAATTTGAAAATATTACGATCCAGCTCAGTTTCAATGCGTGCCCATTCTTCACGAAACGACTGCCAGACTATTTTAATTTTCCCCCATACATGCCTATCCTCTACCCAAGCTTGGTCTTGCGAGAATCTCTCCATATCAAAAGCATGTAAACGTTTCAGTGTTAAACGAGTAGATTTCTTAATCAGCGTCTTCCCGGTAGAGAGTTCTCTGATACCATTTGATATCTGGTCTTTAAGAAGAATAATCAATTTTTCGTCTCGTGATTCTTTTAATCGTTTCTTCGATTCTGCTGCTTCCTTTTGATAATGAAGGATCTGTGCGCGCTCTTCTCTTTTAGTCCTTTTTGCCTGCTTTTCAAAAAGCTGGGTCTTGATTACAACACCTTTAATACCAGGTTCTGCACGTTTGGAAGCATCTTTCACTTCGCCCGCTTTTTCACCAAATATTGCACGCAATAATTTTTCTTCGGGCGTGGGATCGGTTTCTCCTTTTGGTGTCACTTTTCCAATTAGGATATCGCCTTCTTTCACCCGGGCTCCAGTCCGGATAATACCATCCTTGTTCAATTCTTTTGTTGCTTCCTCGCTAACATTAGGTATTTCTGGTGTCAGTTCCTCCTGACCACGCTTAGTGTCCCGAACTTCAAGTTCAATCTCATGGCAATGAACAGATGTAAATATATCTTCTTTTACCAAACGATCACTGATAGCTATAGCATCTTCAAAATTGTATCCACGCCATGGCATGAATGCAACGCGTATATTTGCCCCTAATGCTAATTCCCCTTTATCTGTGGATGCACCATCAGCAATAACATCCCCTAAAGAGATAGTTTGGCCTTCATGCACAAGAGGACGTTGATTATGTACCGTATTTTGATTAGTACGATGAAATTTCTTTAATTTTATTTCAAGAACATCTTCCCCTTCGAAAAGAACAAGACTATTTTGGATATCCTTCCTTTTTATGCAAATTCTTTCTGAATCTACATAGGTTATAGTTCCATCCACGGGAGAAACGAGACAAGACCTAGAATCAATGGCAACCTGTTTTTCAATGCCTGTACCAACAATAGGAGCCTGAGGCGATATGAGTGGCACTGCCTGGCGTTGCATGTTTGATCCCATAAGGGCTCTATTAGCATCATCATGTTCGAGAAATGGTATTAATGCAGCGGCAACACTTAATATTTGATTTGGAGAAACTTCTATATAATCAACATCATCAGGCCCAACGATAGGAAAATCCCCTTTGACACGGGCTCGAATCCGTTTTTCTATAATTTTTCCAGATTTATCAATATTGGTGCTAGCTTGGGCTACTAAAACTCTGTCCTCATCATCAGCACTCAAGTATTCAATATTATCTGTTACAAAAGACCCCTTACCGTTATTCTTTTTGAGACGTCGATATGGCGATTCGATAAATCCATGTTCATTGACTTCTGCGAACATGGCTAAACTCGATATTAAGCCAATATTCGGACCTTCTGGAGTCTCAATGGGGCATAAACGACCATAATGAGTATAATGCACATCACGTACTTCAAAGCCAGCTCTTTCCCGCGTTAATCCACCGGGTCCCAAGGCGGAAATTCTCCTTTTGTGTGTAATCTCAGCAAGTGGATTAGTTTGATCACCAAATTGCGACAACTGCGATGTCCCAAAAAAAGTATTAATAACCGTGGTAACCACACGCGAATTAATTAAATCCTGAGGCGTAATGCTTTCTGACTCACGTAAATTCATCCTTTCATGAATTGTACGAATCATTCTGCTTAGTGCAATGCTAAATTGATTGGTAAGCTGTTCACCAATAGTTTTGACACGGCGATTCCCCAAATGGTCTATGTCATCCACACCCCTTTCACCTTTTCTCATTTCGATGAGAAAGCTGATAACTTGAATAATGTCATCCATGGTAAGAACCGTATCATCAACTGGCACATTCAGGTTAAATTGCTGATTGAGTCTGTATCTTCCTACCTGACCCAAGTCATATTTCTTTGGACTGAAAAAAATTCTTTCAATAAATTTCTGAGCTGTCTCCAAGTTGGGTGGTTCACTGGTTCTTAAGAGTTGATAAACCACTCCCAACGCTTCTTCTGTACTTCGGGTTGGGTCTTTTTCTATCGTATTGAGGAGTAGCATAGTTGAAAAACTTTTATTACCATCTACGATTTTAATATCTTTCACCCCAGCTTTTTTCAAAGTATCGGCTGCTTCAATTGTGAGATCTTTACCACCTTCCACAAAAATTTCACCTGTATTTATATCAACAACATCTTCGATAAGAGTGGCTCCAATAAATTTATCCAAGTTATCTTTTTTTGGATTAAGGGATTGAATATTACCAAAAGCTCTAAAAATATCTGAATCTGTGGAATATCCCAGAGCTCTTAAGAGCATCGTAACAGGAAATTTCCTTCGTCTGTCGATAATAACAAAAAGACAATCATTAATATCCGTTGTAAAGTCAACCCATGATCCCCTAGCAGGAATAATTCGAGCTTGAAAAAGTTTTGTCCCATTCGGGTGGATAGACTCATCAAAGAAGACACCTGGTGACCTTTGTAGTTGTGATACGATAACACGCTCGGCACCATTCATAATGAATGTACCTTTCTTTGTCATATATGGAATATTCCCAAAATAAACATCCTGCTCGATACTTTGGGCATACTTATTTTTATTATTTTCATCGGTGATATGCAACGCTAGACGCACACGCAATGGTGCAGAGTAGGTAACACCTCGATCCATACATTCATCAGGTGTGTATTTTGGCTGACCCAAAAAGTAGGTTTTGTATTCTAGGATATAATTCCGATGTGCATCCTCAATGGGAAACACATTGCGAAATACACCTTCTAAGCCGATGGGGGTGCGTGCTTCCTGAGGAATCCATTCCTGTAGAAATTGTTGAAAAGCTGCGGTTTGGATAGAAAGAAGATCTGGTACATCGACAAAAGCGGGAATCCGGGAATAGGATTTTCGCTCCGTAAACTGAGTTATTGTGGATCCCAATTAGGCCTCCTAATGTTTGTTTGAAAAATGAATTGAAAAAGCAATCGCGTAATTTTATTTAACTTCTACTTCAGCGCCAGCTTCCTCTAGGGTTGTTTTTATTTCATTCGCTTCCGATTCAGATACACCCTCTTTAACGGCTTTAGGAGAAGAATCAACTAGTTCTTTAGCCTCTTTTAGCCCCAAGTCTGTAATACCACGTACAGCTTTGATCACATTGATTTTTGCCTGTCCTGGTGACTTTATTATAACATCAAATTCAGTTTGAGCATCATCACCTGTTCCATCACCAGCCGCTGCTGGGGCGGCTGCCATTGCTATAGGTGCAGCTGCGGTTACACCAAACTTTTCTTCGATTTCACTGATCAGTTCTGATATTTCAATCATATTCGATTCTTCAAGATAGGTCAGAACATCCTCACGAGTAATGGCCATTAAATGACTCCTTATTATTTTTAAGATTCAGATTTTTGTTGTTTCAAACTATCAAGCACACCAATTACATTAGAAAATGGCGCACTAATGGTTGATACTAACTTTTGCAGTGGGCTGTTGAACATCGCCACCAGTTGGGCTAGCATTTCATCTTTGCTGGGCATATCTGCCAAACGTTTGAATTCTTCTCCGGCTAAAAATTCACCTTCAAATAATATACCTTTTACTTTTGGTAAATCGTTTTTTTTATTGAAACTTTTAATAACCTTTGCGGGAGCAACAGGCTCATCGTAGGAAACTGCAATTGCGGTTGATCCATGTAAAATATTTTCAACATCTTTATTTAAGTTCCCATCCAGCGCAAGTTTCAATAATGTATTTTTAGCAACTTTGTAATCTATTTCTGCTTTATAAAACTCGCTACGCAGCTTTGTAATATTCTCAACATCCAAGCCGTGGTATTCTGTGAAATAAACTGCACTAGCTTTTGAAAAAGTGTCCTGAAGTTCTTTTACTTTTATTATATTTTTTTCACTTGGCATAAGTTTACCTTATAGATGAATGATCAATTTTTATTCCTGGGCCCATCGTTGATGAAACTGACATTTTTTCTAAATATTGCCCTTTCACTGATGCAGGGCGGTGTTTAATAAGGGTATCATAAATCTTGCGAATATTTTCTATAATTTCATCTTTACCAAATGATAATTTCCCACAGGGCACATGCACAATGCCGGTTTTTTCAACACGAAGTTCCACTTGACCGGCTTTCAAATCTTTCACAGCTTTAGCTACATCCATTGTTACAGTACCACTCTTTGGATTGGGCATTAAACCCTTAGGCCCAAGGATTCGACCTAATTTCCCCAATTCCCCCATCAGATCTGGTGTGGCAACAATTTTATCTATGTCCGTCCAGCCACTTTTGATTTTCTCAAGATATTCCTTATTACCAACATAATCAGCACCAGCTTCTAAGGCTTCTTTTTCCTTTTGACCAGAGGCAAGCACAAGTACGGATACTTCTTTACCTGTTCCATGAGGCAAAGGTGTTGTGACCCGAATATTCTCTTCCGCGTGACGTGGATCAACATCAAGATTAATAGCTAAATCAATACTTTCATCAAATTTGGCAAATTGCATATCCTGTATGAGTGTAACTGCTTCATCTATCGGATAACATTTCATGCGATCAAATTTTTCTCTGATTGATTTATTATTTTTGGTCATCTTCATGATTTCAAATTCCTATTATTTGACTTCAACGCCCATAGATCTTGCAGTGCCACGCACCATTTCCATTGCCTGTTCCACGGTATTGGAATTGAGATCTTTCATTTTAATTTCTGCAATTTTTCTCAAGTCATTTTCATTGATCGAACCGACCTTTTCCCGATTGGGCTCCCCAGAACCCTTTTGAATTTTTGCAGCTTTCAAAATTAATCTCGCCGCAGGTGGAGTTTTTGTAATAAAAGAAAAACTACGATCTACATATACCGTGATTTCCACTGGAATAAGATCACCCATTTTATCCTGCGTTTCTGCATTAAATGCCTTACAAAAATCCATAATATTCACACCTTGCTGACCCAAGGCAGGTCCTACAGGTGGGGCCGGATTTGCTTGGCCTGCCTGGATTTGAAGTTTAATAAATCCGATAATTTTTTTAGCCATTATTTGAACCTAAATCAATCAGTTTTCTAATTTAACCTGCAGGTAATCAAGTTCGACAGGGGTCTGACGACCAAAAATGCTTACCAATACTTTTAATTTTTGCTTATCGTGGTTCACTTCTTGAACCAATCCTGAAAAATCCATGAATGGACCATCCATAACCTTCACAGAGTCTCCAACTTTGTATGGCGCAGCTTCAGTTGTTTTAAGCGGACCATCACCTCCATCATAATCCCCAAGAAACCTTTGGGCTTCCTCCTGTTTTAATGGCTGAGGTTTTCCTTTAGGTCCCACAAACGATATGACACCATTCACATTTTCAAGAAGAAATCGGGTATCTTTATTCATGTCAAGCTGCACCAGTATATATCCTGGAAAGAAAACACGTTCTTTCACTTTTTTTTTCCCATCTCTCATTTCTACAATATTTTCTGTCGGAACCAAAACATCCTTTATCCCTTCTTCAATGGAAGCATTTGCAACCTCACTGAGAATAGCATCTTTCACTTTTTTTTCCTTACCGGAAATAACTCTTAATGTATACCAATCCATGATTTAAATGATAAAACTCAATATCTTTGACAGTATAAGATCTACGAAAAATAAAAAAACGATCAGTATCATAGAAAGCGACAATACAACATATGTAGAACCTTTCAGTTCTTCCCAGTTTGGCCACGAGACTTTGCTCATTTCAAAATGAACATCCATTACAAACTGCTTTAGTTTTTTTACCATCAGATTTTATATGTCTCATTACTTGCAGGAGAGGCAGGGATCGAACCCGCAACCCCCGGCTTTGGAGGCCGGTGCTCTACCAGTTGAGCTACTCTCCTAATAAATTGGAGATAAGAAAAATGAAATTTCATTTACTAAAAAAGACCATATAATTTGATCAATTACACATAATTAATCAATCAAAAGACATAAATTACATTAAACTGTAACGTTTGGTTACTTTTTGAAAAATGGAATTTAACATAAATTCACTAGAGAATATGATGAGAATTGTAATAAACATGATACTATTAGCATGCATGGAACTTTTAAATGCCAATAGATTACCTGAAAATGAATCTACAGCAGTAGGAATAATTTTTCCTTTTAATAATTGATGATTCATGTGTAACTGACACCATTAATATTGATATTACACCGCCTACTGATGTGACTATAAATAATATTATCATTAATGACTTGAGTGATTAATGCAGTGGATC
>CAJWLO010000066.1 GCA_913043235.1 uncultured Fidelibacterota bacterium | reverse complement strand
GTTTTGATCTGGAAAAGTTCTAAACCATATTTAGTTTTCCGATGATAAAAGCAGATTAATGAAGTAGTATAGATATTGATTGTTATTATTCCAATTACTATGGAAAATATTCTTTTATTATTATGAATAAAAATCTAAACACTTTTGACTTTGCGTTATCTGTAATAATCTCCTTTCAGTAGTTTTTTTTTGTTTTGTGGATGATTGGTAGATTTATAAATGTACAAACCTATAATAATCTCAGTAATACGCTACTGGTTAAATTAAAATGATAAGTGATGAAAACATTTCATAAGGAACTATGGTTTAATGTCCCAGAGCGAATGGGGTTCGTAAATATTACATCTGATGTAAGGGCTGCTATAGATGAAAGCGGAATACGAGATGGGTTGTGCCTGGTCAATGCTATGCATATCACAGCATCAGTATTCATTAATGATGATGAATCAGGGTTACATGAAGACTACAAACGTTGGCTGGAAGAAATTGCTCCATTTGATGCTAGCCCTGAGAGATATCGCCATAACCGAACCGGTGAAGATAATGGGGATGCTCATCATAAGCGGCAAATCATGGGGAGGGAAGTGGTAGTGGCTGTAACAGATGGGCAATTGCATTTTGGTACCTGGGAGCGAATATTTTATGGTGAATTTGATGGTAGGAGAGATAAACGTGTTCTGGTTAAAATAATAGGCGAATAAGTTGTACTTTAGGAAAGAACTCACTTTTTCAACTGATCGTCATGAAGATCTAGTTGATATTACTTCAGAGATAAATGTTGCAATAGTTGAATCAGGTATGGAACATGGAGTGTGTAATATTTATGTACCTCATGCTACATCCGGTGTATTAGTAAATGAGAATGATGATCCTAACATTATTGAAGATTTATTAGGGGTATTACGTAAAATAGCACCTGAAGGCTCTTTCCTTCATGATCGTATTGATGGCAATGGTGACGCGCATGTGAAATCCGCCATTATTGGGCCTAGTGAGTCTATTCCTTTTAAGAATAGTCAGCTTTTGCTGGGTACCTGGCAGAGCGTAATGTTATGTGAATTTGATGGTCCCAAGTACAGCCGAAAAGTAATAATTACACTATTTACGGGTTAGATGGTGATCTTGAAAAGATTAATTAGAAATTATGCGTGTTTATATCCTGATGAAAGCGTACCCCCCAAGATGCTGGAATATATGAAAAACAGTGACTGCTTTTCTAATGATAACTACCGTGGCCATTTCACAGGTTCTGCCTGGGTTATAAGCCCCAATAAAGAACAAATATTAATGAATCATCATAAAAATCTAGGAAAGTGGTTACAACTAGGGGGGCATGCCGATGGTGAAAAAGATCTTCTCAGTGTGGCTGTACGAGAAGCAAAGGAAGAATCTGGAATTCAGAATTTTATGGTATTAAGTACAGAAATTTTTGATGTGGATATACACGAGATTCCAGAACGCAAAAACCAACCGGCCCACAGGCATTATGATGTTCGGTTTCTCCTTGAAGCTGATCCTCATAGAAACAAAATTGTTATCAGTAATGAATCATATGATGTAGCCTGGGTGTCTCCTAAGGTGGCTGCGGGTTTAAATCCTGAACTGTCGATTCAGCGTATGATACAAAAAACATTATTATTGAAAAAGAATTAATCATTCTTATATAAATGGAGTTTCAAATGAAAAAGGTATTATTAGTTTTATTTTTTATAGGTTTTATGAATGGCCAAATGGAAACAGGTAATGATCTCTTTACGGCACTGAATTCAGTAAATGATATAGAAAAAAATTATGGAAAATATTTTATTGCAGGTTTTGTAACTGGCCATTGGTCTACATTAAAAGGTTTTAATCCCTATAATGAATTTGGGCAAAGGCATCTTAATGATATTAAGTATAATAAATTGCTTGAATCTTCCGTTGCTAGGCTTGAATTATATCCCAAGGATCAAATTTTAGGGTGGGAGCAAATTTTTAAGATTATTGAAAGATATTTGAAACATCATCCTGATGAAAGGCATGAAAGGATTGAACTGCTGATTAGAAAATCTATGCTAGATGTTTTCCCTCTGGAAGATAGGAAAGGTGTAAAGTAAATCTAGAGATAAACATATTTCATTTGGGTACCAATATAGATAAGGCTGATGGTACAACAGTGAACTTTTGGGGTAGGATACCGCTGGAATCACCATCCATTTGGCAGGGTATATTCTTATTGTGTAACGATTGTACATTTATTTCTTTACCTTGAACATATGTGACGTCATCAAAACGGTGTGCTATCCTTAGTAATCCGCCAAATATATATTTTAGGAGGGTTAACTTTCCCGTTCCTCTAAAAATGAAAACATCCAACTGACCATCATCTATCTTGGCTCGATTTGTTATTATAAAAGATCCTGCGTATCTGCGGGTATTGCTGACCAGCATGAATCCCACTCCTTCACCCAATGGCTCACCATCCACTTCAACTAGAAATTGTGGAAATTCAAAATTCCAGAATGTCTTCAGTATAGGAATTATATAGGTGATCATGGAGATGCCTCCGGTACGACTAGGTTCTAATAATGTTAAAACTTCAGCATCAAAACCTACCCCGGACATAAGGAAAAAATACCTATGTTTATTTCGTCCAACATCTATTTTTCGCGTATTCCCTTTGGCGATAATATGACATGCTTTCTTGATATCAAGCGGTATAAAAAGTTCTCTTGAAAGCACATTTGCAGTACCAATGGGAATGATACCAACTGCAAGATCCCTACCGGAGTCCAGAACACCGTTAACAACCTCATTGACAGTACCATCGCCACCCATAGCTATTACAACCTGGAAATTATCACCGGGATGAGCAGCTAAATTTTGTGCATCACCACGCTTGGATGTTTTGAATAATTCTATGTCATAATTTTCCTGTTCTAATATATCCAGCACTTCTGGAAGTATCTTGAGAGCATAGCCTTTACCAGCAATTGGATTGATTATCAGCTTTAGTTTTTTTGACATATCTTATAGTAAACTAATTGATATTATCAGCATTTTCAAAATAATAGAATGAAATCTAAAATGTTATTTATCAATGTATAATTGGGACTATTTTTTCTATGAAAGAATAAAGGTAGATTCATTTGTCTCTGATAAACAAAATATGACAGAAATTATAATCAACCAGTCTGTGGCAATTCTATGCGATGGCAACAACATTGAACGTAGCATCCATGAAATGTCCAAAACAACCAAAGCAATGATCAATTTTGATCAACTGATACCTAAACTATTGAATGGCAGAGGGCTAAACAGACTGATCTATTTTCGTGAAGGAAAATCCATATCAGATAAGTTTGCGGATCGTCTTCATGAGAATTATTATGGCTCTGTTGTGCCTTGCCATAAATCAGCCGATATACCACTCTCTATTAAAGCAACTCAATTAGCTTCCAAAGTGGATACCATTATCATTATGTCTGGTGATTCAGATTTTGTAGAGCTAGTAACCCACTTGAAAGCAGAAGGTGTCCGGGTAGAGATAGCAGCAGTAAAACAAACCACAGCCAATATTTTGATCAAAGAATCAGATCACTATCATGAGATAACTAGTGATGACTGGTTTATGTACAGAGCATCCAAAAGGTCATCCCGTATAAAAAAGAATTAGCATTGAATACATTGGCGTTTCTAAGAGCTGTGTAATAGCAGATCTCTATTATACTAGGATATCATATGTTATTTGATTCTACGAATTATATTGATCTAGAGAACATTGCAGAAATTTCATGGAAATTTTTGACTACGTAAGTTGGCATTTCCTGGAGCAATTCTGTTTTCCCTCCGATCCTGTTGACAATGGCAATAGAATCCATACCGATGGCACGGGCGGCTCGGATATCCTGAAACCCATCACCAATCATCATGGATTGAGACGCTAATATATTAAAAGATTGTAGGATAGTTTTCAGCCCGATTGGATGTGGTTTTCGATGAGGAAAACTGTCTCCACCATAAACAAGATCGAAGAAATGGTCTAACTGTAAGGATCTAATAATTTTCATGGTTGGAGCAATGGGTTTGTTTGTAAGTATTGCCTTTTTTAAATGGGTTGTTTTTTTTAGAAAATCAATCACTCCAGGGTATATCTTTGTATATTTGTTGCAATTAGAATTGTAATAAGAAATAAATAACTCATAGGATTGATCATCAGCAACCTGATTGCCTGGAAGACAGGTTGCAAGTAATTCTCTAGCTCCGTTGCCAACTGCATTCTGGATAAATAGATTATTTCTTGTTGGGTATCCAAGTTTTTTCAGTGTGAGATTCACCGCCACTACTAAGTCTTTTAAACTATCAATCAATGTTCCATCAAGATCGATAATCAAGGCTTTAATATTCTTATTAAAAATAATAATGAGTAGGGTATTTATTTTGATGAAAGTGCAGGTAAATTTAAGTATTATTTAAAGGGTCCGCTTGTGAGAAGAATTACAATCATTATTACATTTATGACCATATGTGTCGCAAAACCTCAATTCACAGACCGGCAAGTTGCTATGATGATTCCCAAATACTTTGCCCGGGATCATCATTCACCTCCGATAACAAGGACCCGAATCTATGGTGAGAATGGTAAAAAAGTATTCCACCTTGAGATAAAAGTGAACCGTAATCGTTTTGAAGGTGAAATGGATTATACCGTTGCGGCCATGGCAAGTATTTGCCAATATGCAAAAAGGCCTTTTGATAAATTTGTAGTCATTATGCATCCGGATGGTCGTAATATGGAGCCTGAGATGCTGGAAGCTAAGGCGCGCTGTTCTATTGACCATTTTGTGAATAAACGAATGGAATATAACCGTTGGTTGAAAAAATGCACCACTCTAACAAAGATTTGATTAGATCTATATCAATCTTAAACAAGGAATATTCCTATAATTGTTTTATTTGGGGAAATTAATATTTTTCTAATATAGTTTATATAATTATGCATCGTACTAAAAAGTGCATTGGTACACTTCTGGTTCTTTACAGCTTCGTATTCTCCCAGAACGCAAGCTGGGAAAAGACATATATCCGCGAGATAAATGGTTTAGTTTATGTACCTATTTCTGAATTTCCTTATTCTGGCGAGGTATTTGAATTGGATGAAAAAGGGAATGTTGTTGAGCGTTTGAACTATAAGAATGGTTTGCCCGAAGGAAAAGGCCTCTATGTAAAATGGTTTAGCAATGGTCAGAAAAAAGAGGAAAGGGATTTTTCAATTGGAAATAATGAAGGTTATTGGAATAAATGGTATAAATCTGGGCAAAAAAAAGACCAGCAGGCCTGGAAAGCGGGTATAAAACATGGATTATGGATTCACTGGTATGCCAATGGCCAGAAAGAATATGAAGGCAATTATGTTTCTGGAGAACAAGATGGACTCTGGTCATACTGGTATGAGAGCGGCCAGAAAAAGCACCAGGGAGTGTATAAAAAAAATAAACTATACACTGGTATTTATAAAGAATGGTATCCTAACGGTCAAAAAAAAATGGAAGGCTTTTATCATAATGCGGAAAAGGAAGGTTTATGGGTATTCTGGGATGAAAAAGGACATAAGTTGTTGGCTAAGGAATACCTAGCAGGGAAGATGGATGGTCAATTCACAGAATATTTTCTGAGCGGTGTAAAAAAATTCCAGGGATCCTATAGTCAGGATCAAAAAGACGGTATATGGAAAGAATGGACAGAATCTGGATATTTGATTTTAAAAAATCAGTACAGGCAAGGGAAACTCAATGGGATTTGGGAAAGTTACCGCAGTGATGGAACCAAATATTGGGAAGGTAATTATAAGATCGGCCTAGAAGATGGACGCTGGACCTGCTGGCATGGGAATGGACAGAAAAAAAGTGAAGGTGTTTTTAAAGAAGGTAAACTTTATGATGGAGTATATACCGAGTGGAATGAAAAAGGGATAATAACATTGCAGGGGGACTATAAAGAGTGGGGTAAGGAAGGCATTTGGAGAGGATACGATGATTATGGGTATAAAATATTTGAAGAATTATACCAGAATGGTGAACTAATAGAGACAAAGTTGTTTTAAAAGATGGTTTTATCTATAAAAAATTTCTTTTTATTTACAGTCTGCCTAATTCATACTGCATTTAGCCAAGAACGCTGGAATATCAAGGCGGTTGAGATTATTGAAGGAAAGATCTATGCGCCCACATCCAGCCGACCTTATAGTGGTGTTGTTTTTGAACTGGATAAAAAAGGGACTTTACTTAGAGAAGTGACCTATGTGGATGGTATAGATACTTATTATACGGAATGGTATGCCAATGGCCAAAAACGTGAAGAACGCAACTTCAGACTTGAACAGAAAAATGGTTTTCGTATTCTATGGTATAAAAATGGGAATAAGATACAGGAAGAATCTTGGAAAAATGGTCGCAAAGATGGGTTGTGGACTTCCTGGTACCAGGATGGACAAAAAAAAGAACAAGGAATGTATAAGGATGACAGCCTATATAAAGGTTTATTCACATCATGGTGGCCGGATGGTCAGAAACATGTGCAAGGGGCCTTCAAGGATTGGGGCAAGGATGGTATGTGGACTATTTGGTCCGAACAAGGGAAAAAACTCAAGGAAGAAACCTATAAATCCGGTGACCTGATTCATACCAAGGTATACTAGATTAGAATCTGGTTATTTCTTAAAGTAATTATTCATTATTTTTTAATAAAATATCGTTAAATTTGATTTTTAAAAGGATTTGTATAATGATATTGCAAATAAAAAAAGTTAATCTTTTATCCTTCCTGCTGGTGATTTCAGCAGGGATGGGCCAGCATAAGGTCAATGTAAACCATCTATTGGAATATGGCGGTTTAAAATACATGCCATTCTCTGAAAAACCTTTCAGCGGTAAGGTCTTTGAACTCTATGATAATGGTGAAAAGCATTGGGAAAAAGTTTATAAAAATGGTTTGGAAGATGGATACTATAAATCATGGTACCCTACTGGAAGTCCTCAGATGAAGGTGATGCTTCGAAAGGGCGACTGGCATGGTAAATACACTTATTGGTATGAAAATAGCATAGTCAAGGAGGAGATAAGGTATTCCAATGGTGTCAAGGATGGCAAATTTGTGTTCTGGTATGAAAATGGGGACAAGAATGAACAAGGACATTATGAGAATGGGAAAAAAGATGGATTAAATATTGTCTATCATAACGATGGAAGTAAACAGCAGGAGATATCTTATCGTGAAGGACAATTGCATGGTCCTCGGAAAACTTGGTATAAAAACGGAAAAATTAAGGAAGAAGCAAACTATGTTAATGGGAAATTAAACGGAGTATACAGCAGTTGGACTTCAAATGGTGAAATGCTGAAACAGAGGACATACCAGAATGATAAGCTTCATGGCCCAAGCATAACTTGGTGGTCTAAAAAAGAGAAAAGTAAAGATAATAAACAAAGGAAAGATGGACTTAACGGTCCTTTTGGATCCCCAAACCAGAACCATTTGAAACAGGAAGAAGCAAACTATTTAGGAGGGATGCTTGATGGTATTTACAAAAGCTGGCTAGAAAATGGTATCCTTGAAAAAGAAATTCATTATAGGACTGGAAACTTTGATGGTCCTACCATCACCTGGTGGCCCAATGGGAACAAGAAAGCGGAGATTACTTATTTAGCCGGCCTGCTTTATGGATCCGTTAATTCCTGGTATATGAACGGGCAAAAAAAAGAAGAATATTATAGTTCCGATGGTAAAAAAGATGGTGTGCATAATACATGGTTTGAGAATGGACAGAAAAAGTTTTCACATACCTACCACAATGGAAAATTAAATGGGCAAAGTTCAATCTGGTATAGAAGTGGACAGAAAAAAGAATCTGGAGTTTATAAAAATGGCGAGCCACACGGCTATTTTACCTATTGGAATGAGAATGGTCAGCGCAGAGAAGATGGAAGTTTCCATGATGGGCAAAAGGAAGGCTTGTATACTTACTGGCACAATAACGGACAAAAACGTCAGGAGATATTATATAAAAACGGTAAGCGGAATGGAGAAACCATAGTCTGGTGGCCTAATGGCCAAAAGAAAAAAACAGGTGTAAATAAAGACGGGAAGCCATTTGGTAAATGGCAATACTGGTCAGATAATGGAGAGTTAATTAAGGGAAGCACAGTAAAAAAAGAAAAACCAAAACCGTTGAATATCAATAAAGATGTACCCAGACAGGTTAAACAAAATGATGGACCATATGTGACCTTTTATGACAATGGGATGATCAAAGAAAAAGGACGTTATACTAATGGCGAAAAGGAAGGGGAATGGCGCTCTTACAATTCAAAGGGTCAGGTCCTGCAATTGGAAATTTATTCAGATGGTAAAATCACAAATTTGAAAAAACCTGGTGTTATTAAAAAATATGCCACTTATCATGATAATGGCCGTGTAAAGGCCGAGGGAATTATAAATAATGGTGAACGGGATGGTGAATGGAAGATTTTTAATCAAAAAGGCGATCTGGAAAAACTTGCTTATTTTGATTTTGGCGAACTCGTTGTGGAAAGGGAGACAGATATAACCAAGAAGTTAGTTGACTATCATGATAATGGCCGCATCAAAGCTGAAGGAAATACTTTCTATGGTCACCGGGATGGCAAATGGAATTTCTATAATGAAAATGGTAAATTAAAAAGGACAGCATATTACCTGCTGGGTGAAGTAGTTACTGAAGAAAACCCGGATGATATAAAGGAATTTGCTTCTTATCATGATAATGGTCGGTTAAAAGAAAAGGGTATTACTAATAAGAATATCCGGGCAGGTGAATGGCGGATATATAATTCTAAAGGTAATCTCTCAAAGATTGTCTTATATGAAAATGGTCGAATTATTATTGAAAAAGATCCAGATAAACTTAAGGACATTGTTACTTTTCATAATAATGGCCGAATTAAGGAGCAGGGACAAACTTATATGGGCCACCGGGATGGCAAATGGAAATTTTACAATGAAAAAGGGAAATTGACCAAGACAACCCTATACTTGGTAGGCGATGTGGTCAAACAAGACTCGTCCTTATAAAGTATACCAGAGCAATTCAATCTTTGGGCCGTCGAATTCGAGCCTTCATTTTTTTTGTATTTTCTAGAATTTTAATAAATTTTGTAGCAGTTTCCCTATGATGTTTCCGGATATCATCCCCAGTATAAACTTGTAAGATAATGGTCAAGATAATAAGCCCAATAATTAGGGCAGTAATGATTGGTACAATTAGTAACATTTAATAAATATTCTATAAATTTACCATTTCTTACTAAACATGAATAATTACTATTGGGCAAAACAAAAAATAATCATTATGAGTGTTAATGACGTAATAAGAAATATTGCGCCAATTTATAATTTTAGTAATGCCAACATATAAATACCAAAGGAAACTGTTTTGAGAAAAATACATCATATGATTTGCTTCATCATTCTATTTACTGGGTGTTCAAAAGAACCGCAGCAGGGAAATGTACCTCAATCTATTGAATTTAAAGAATTCGACACTGCACCGATACCAATGTCTCCCATTACTCCGGTTGCAGACGTGACTCAGTACGGTACAGAAGTGGTAGTACAGTTTTATGTTAATATAGATGGCAAAGCAAGTAAAGCTAAAATACTTAAAAGTACTGGAAATGATACTTTGGACCAGGCTGCAATTCATGCCATAGAGAATACAAGTTTTACGCCCGCTATTCTCAAAGGGTCCCCTGTGGCAGTCACGATTGAACTTGAAATACTGTTCCCGGCCAGTCAAAAGAAATCTAGGACGGTTACAGCCATTACCCGAGATGATTTGGATGATGTCTACCATACCCAGGTAGCCAGTGCGCTACAGGATCTAGGGGTGAAACTCACCGATCGGCAAAAACTTAACTTTTCCGTCAACTTTCAGTCCCAGATTTCTGAATCCAATATTGAGGTCAATGCACTGTATGTTGAAGAGGAGATTTCTTTTCTAAAAAATGAAATCCAGAATTTTATATTTCACGTGAACAACGAAGAAGGCTCTTTGCAGAGCGGTGTACAATTGTACCGATCTACATCAGAAGTGCGAATAACACTTATTGATATGGATGGTAATGTATTGGCAGAGTCGCACTTAGAGGAGAATAATATTGCTACCATGGATAATCATGGCACCCGGCCTGAGATCTTAGCGGCTAAGGCATCAGAATATGGGGTAGCTACCCGTTACAGTGAAACTCTGAATAAGAAGTTTTTATATGTAGCACATGGCTATGATGAAGAAGGTGACAACAGGCGCATTTACGTACGTTTTTCTAAGGCTATGAGTGATATCCATGAACAGAACGTATTGCGTATATATGAAGAAGAGCTTATAAAAGCCCTAACTGAATCGAATGTCAATTTAGACATTTCACAACAAAAAACTTTTTTAGCTTCCTTTTTGGGTAACCTAAAATCTAAACTATCAGAGAAAAATATAGATTCTAACCTGGAGAAAAATGAGAAAGTGGTCAAAGCCTATGCGGTTAAATTGGAACAAAAGAGCCAGGAGACTGCTGATCGTCTAAAGCTTGAGATTGGGATATTTATAGATTATCTTCGCGGGGCGGGGAATGACCTACAAGTATCATCTGAGACTTATGCTCAATCCGCCGATATACGGATAACCTTGATTGACAAGAATGGTATTGTTCTTGCAGATTCTGAACTGGACCGGGGCCATGTCAAACAGATGGAGAATCATGGAAGCCGTCCTGAAGTGGCACAGTCTAATACGTTACCCTATGGAATTATATCCCGTTTCAGCAATACATTGCAACAGAAGTTTATTTATGTTTCTCATAGATTATCAGAGCCAATAAATGGCATTGAATATATACGTCTAGCCCGATCCATCAGAGCTGATTATTCCCGAGTACGAATGAGCGGTGATAAAGTTATGGATTTGTATATATCATTGATAGAAAACAGCATTAGCCGTTCAGGGTTAACCCTAAGTGCCAGCCAGAAACAAGATTTTATGGATCATTTTAAATCATTAGCATCTAAACGCAATCGTAAGATCAAAATGGATCATAAGCTTGAGCAGTACCGTTTATATATCGAAGAGATTAATCAGGCTTTAGATGCCATAAGAATTGAAATGAATGATGAACAGGATAAGACATTTTTTGATATATACAAAAACAATGTTATCCGTGAGTTTGGGGAAAGTAACGATATTGATGTGGTCGCTAATGAAGAAACTGTACGCACATATTATAAAAATATGGTATCCAATAATCAGAAGAAGAAAACAGTGATAGAGGACGGACCAACCATTACATATCATGATAACGGCCGTATAAAAAAGAAAGGACAGTTTAAAGCGGGGAAAAAAGATGGTGACTGGATGACTTTTAACCAAAAAGGAAAACTAATTACTATAATTACCTACGATCAAGGAAAAGCTATTAAAACAGAAAATCCAGGTGCGATACAGGACTCTGTGATTTATCATGAGAATGGTCGCATTAAGATGCAGGGTTTGACAAATGCCGGCAAGCGTCATGGTGAATGGAATCGTTATGATGCTAAAGGGAAACTTCTGACTGTTACTATATATGATTTTGGCGATATCATTAGTCAGGAAAATCCAGGTGCAATTGAAGATATTACAGAATATCATGATAATGGCCGCTTGAAGGCTGAAGGGATGACCAAAAATCGTAAACGAGATGGTGTATGGAAATTTTATGATTCCCGTGGTACTCATACAAAGACTGTGACCTATTCTAACGGGGAAATTCTTAAAACCATATCTATGATTCAAGAGAGTGGCCCAAAGCTCCGAGAAGGTGTTGCTGTGACCTACCATGATAATGGACGTATTAAGCTAACAGGTAAGTATTCCAAGGGTAAGAAAAATGGAGAGTGGAAAGAGTATGATACTCGCGGCAAATTACTAAAAGTCAGGATTTATGATCATGGTAAGGTCATCAATGAACAAAGTCGTCATAAAATAAAACCATTTCTTTCTTATCATGATAATGGGCGTATCAAAGAAAAAGGTATGCTGAAAAGCGGTCGACGAGAAGGTGAATGGATGCTATATACTAAAAGAGGTAAACTTATTCGAACAACACATTACCTAGATGGTGAGATTATGGATAAGAGTAATACAGGATTGATTGGCCCTATTACAAATTATTATGATAATGGGTTCATCAAAGAAGAGGGTATTATGAATAATGGAAAACGAGATGGTGTTTGGAAAATCTATGATGAAGATGGCCGTCATGTGGAAAATATTATATATCAGAAAGGAAAAGTCCTGAATAAAGATAAAGTATAGATAATCTACCTGCAAACGTTAAAATGTTCTTGCAGAGATCGGGGATGAGTTTTAAACCTATTTATTTTTATTCTGTATTTGTATTATTTAAGTAATATTTAATCAGGAGAAAATTATGAAGCAATATCTAATAGGATTCATAACCGGTATTTTGATGACAATCAGCGCGACGATGTTTCTAGGAGCAAGGACCGTGAATGTAAAGAAAAAGAACTTAGGTCACATCGTTGTAAAATCAATTACGCTGGAGGATGAACACGGCAGTAGCAATCTCTACGCAGGATCAATTATTCTTAAGGATAACAATTTTGCGGAAACAGTTATCAGGCCGGATTTGATTAGTATTGATGATTACAGCAATAATGATAACCGGGAATTATCATTTACAAATGAAAAATTGGTTTTTAAAAAAAATGGATACGTGCACTTTACCCTGCCCAACAGCAGATTGAACT
>CAJWLO010000065.1 GCA_913043235.1 uncultured Fidelibacterota bacterium | reverse complement strand
AACATCCATTGATTGAATCTATGAGAAATATATGTGATAAAATAGGAACTATGCAAGAAGGTCCTCATTGGTATTTTCAGGATTACACTATGGAACAACAGATATGGTTTTATAATATTTTAATGGAACTTGATTTTGTATGGTGTCATAATGAAATAGATAAAAGATATTATGAAGGATTAACCAATAAAAAATGTTATGTAAATCCTACACTTATGATTGAAGATTTTATTAAACCAAGTGATAAAAATAATGTTAGAAGTGGTGTTATGATTGGTGGAAATATGTGTAGGTGGTATGGTGGTTTTGATTCATACATTGTAGCTCAAGAGTTTGGTGAAGATATATTCGCACCAAGTATGGGTAGAAAAATAGATAGAGAAGATGAGATGGATATAAGTCATTTACCTTATAAAGATCCTCTTCCTTTAGCTCTTGATCCAGCTCTTGATCCCCATATTCTTCCCGCAGATTATCTACATCATACCAAAGACAATCATCCGCAATGGCTTCTAACTGATCATCAGTAAAACTTGCAATCCTATACTCGATGACAGGCCATGCCTTTGTATAGCTAGTTGGATCTTCACAACAATAAAGGAGCATATCTGCGCCCATCTCGACCTCCATTTACCTACCTATAGGTGAGTAGAAAAAAGTATCATTACGCGCAATTCAAAAAAAATAACAACGAGAGTTACTTTTCTACCCAAGAACTCAGGGAGAAAACTTTTTTATCCAAAAAAAGTGTTGGAAACATGTTTCCAAAATGGGGAATCCTGTGCCAGATCTTCCACAGCAATACCGAGATGTTCTATTCCTAAAATTTTCATTTTATTAATTTACCTTGAAGGACACCGACTTTTGCGACTTCATCTATTTTACATCTTTCTCTTGAAAAGTTAGTTGCGCGAATGTCCATTTTAGATCAAATACGATGAATCGCTATTTATATTTATTCCCAGCCCATTCCCATCAGGGAGCACGAGGCGGCCATCTTCAATTTTTATACCAATATAAGGGTCATTTTTAATGAGTAAATTACCATCCAGGTCTGCTGCATCCACAGTCCCTGCCATATGCGCCGCAGCGGTAATCCCCACGGATGATTCCACCATGCAGCCCAGCATAATCTTCATTTCATGGAATCTCGCCATATTAATCATTCGTTTTCCTTCTTCCAACGAGCCGCATTTCATAAGTTTAATATTGATCCCGTCAAAGGCATGGACAATTTTAGGAATATCAATGGAATGAAGACTATTTTCATCCGCATAGATATCCAGAGGCGACATTTTCTTTAAAGCAGCGGTTTCGTTCAATTGATCTGCAGGGAAAGGCTGCTCAATAAATTCAACGTGCTGATCAGCCAACCATTTGCAGAGTTGGACCGCAGTATCCGGATGCCAACCTTCATTCGCATCCACTCGGATTAGTTTATCCGTATGACGGCGAATTTCCTCTATAATCTCTCTATCCTTGTGGGGTGTGCCAAGCTTAACCTTTAGAATGGAATAAGGTTCAGCCTCTGACACTTTCTTTCCTATTTCATCCAATTCCCCAATGGCAATAGTAAAACTGGTCAAGGGCATTTTATGAGTATCCAAAACCAACAATTCATGCAGAGGCTGCCCGATCGTTTGTCCCCACCAGTCCCACAGTGCCATGCTGAAAGCTGCTTCCAGTGCTTTAATTCCTTTGAGTTGCGGTGATATATAATTCCAGATCGTCTCCCGATCCGTGCAATCTTCCGGTAGTTTAACTTTCTGTTTCAGAATAGAAAGAATCTGATCAATAGACTCATTGTATCTATTCGATGGTGCGGCTTCACCTCGACCGATAATATCATCATCTATCAAATAGACATAAACAATATCATACCAATCATTCGCACTTCTTGAGATACCGAATGTGTGTTTTAAATAAATTCTATATTCAGAGAATTTTAATTCCATATTCCTATATATTATTCAATCAAAATTCTTAAGGGCGAAAATTAGCTTTTCTTTTTTCAACAAATGCAGCGAGGCCCTCATTTGTTTCCTTGGTTTCAAACAATTGACTAAACGACTCAACTTCCATATCCAAGCCATTTATCAGTGATTGACCGGCAGAATAATTTATACAGTGCAATGATTCTGCAACAGAATTTGGTCCGTTTCCTAAAATGACTTGTGCAAATTTTATTGATTCTTCTAATAAGATTTCTAATGGGAACACTTTATTGACTAGCCCGATTCTATAAGCATCCTGAGCATCGATCATATGTCCTCCAATGATAAGTTCAGTTGCAATGCCTTTGCCTACAATCCTTGGTAGACGTTGGGTCCCACCCCAGCCGGGAATAAGCCCCAATTTAACTTCTGGCTGAGCGAATTTCGCATTTTCACTCGCAAAACGGATATGACAAGCCAGGCTAATTTCACAGCCGCCACCCAAGGCAAATCCATTCACAGCAGCAATTACTGGTTTAGGGGAATCTTCAATAGTCATGGTGATCTCTTGACCTAGCTTTCCAAAATCCAGAGCTCCTTTGCGATCCAACTGTTGCATTACCTTAATATCCGCACCAGCAATGAAGGCTTTTTCACCTGCACCTGTAAGAATAATCACGCCTACATCTTCATCTTCGATGAATTTCTTTATAGACTGATCTATTTCCCAAAGAACATCCGGGTTCATGGCATTCAAGGCTTTGGGACGATCTATGGTCAAAATACCAACATTATTTTCAATCTTATTATCGACAAACATAATAATTTCCTATTTCCAAAACGTTCGACTGAAAAGAACCATAACAGTAAAAATTTCAAGCCGGCCTAATAGCATACAAAATGTTAGTACCCACTTCCCAGGTACAGATAATAACGCATAATTATCCGTAGGGCCAAATTCACCAAGAGATGGACCAACATTACCCATAGCTGATGCCGCAGCACCAAGAGCAGTCACTAAATCAAGATCCATTGCAGATAGTACCAATGTTGCAACTGCGAAAGCAGAAATATAAAAAAGGAAAAAACCCATGGTGTTTTTAATAACGTCTTCATTGATATTTCTTTCACCAATCCTAATTGGAATTAATGCTCTAGTATGAAGCATGCGCCGTACTTCCGTCACCGCATATTTGAACAAGAGCATAATACGAACAATTTTCATTCCACCGGTAGTTGACCCCCCCATACCACCGAAAAACATCATAAATAAGATCATAAATTGAGCAAAATATGACCACAATTCATAATCTGCCGAACAATAACCAGTACCTGTCAAAATTGCAACTGTCTGAAAAAGCGCATCACGGAAATGTTTTTCTGTCCATTCATTCACATTAACAGAAATACTTATGAAAATCAGAAAAGCGATTACAATAATAATTCCAAAATAGGTCAAAAATTCCTTATCTCTATAATAGGATTTCACATTCCCCGTTATTGCATGAAAATGTAGGGAAAAATTGATACCGGCCAAGAACATAAAGAAAATGATGGTATATTGAATGGCAACACTGTCGTAATATCCAATACTAGCATTTTTAGTGGAGAAACCCCCAGTTGGCATGGTGGTAAAAGAATGACAGATTGAATCAAACCATGGCATTCCAATGATACATAATAACAAAAATTGAACTATTGTAAAACCTAGATACACCATCCATAATATTTTAGCTGTTTCCCTCACTCTAGGAGTTATTTTATTAGCTACAGGTCCTGGCACTTCCGCTTTGAATAATTGAACTCCGCCTACACCTAATAGAGGCAATATCGCGATATAAAATACAATAATACCCATACCACCAATCCATTGAATAAAGGATCGCCAAAAAAGAATTCCATGCGGGAGACTTTCTATACCACTTGGTAGGTGTGGCAAGGTAGAAGGATTACCTATAATTGTAGCACCAGTTGTTGTTACACCTGACATAGCTTCGAAAAATGCATCTGTAATATTTGGAATTGCACCAGAAAAATAAAATGGCAAAGCACCGGCAATAGCTGTTATGATCCATGAGAAGGTTACTATTGCAAAACCATCCCTATTTGTTAAGGATCTGTCATGTCTAGTAAATACCCAAACAGGTAATCCCATCCCAATACAGATTAATGCGGAAACAAGAAATCCATTAAGATCTCGATCTGTTTCACCAAAACCGATTGAAATAAAAATAGGTACTACCATTGTAATACCTATAATTGCTAATAGAGCCCCGAGAATATTTAACAGGGTTCTAACTTTCATGCGTCAAACATTTTTTTAAGCTTGTTTATTGAGTGCGGTTTTGTGAATACTAATGCAGTATCATCTGGAGTCAATTTCGAGCTTCCTTGAGCAATACGAATATTACCATTATGGTTGATCATCCCGACTATACTATCTTTAGGAAAATCTAAATCTTTGATTGGTTTTTGTGTAATTAGACTTCCTATATCGGGTTGAAATTCCATAACATCTACATCAATTTCATCAAAGGTAATAGTATGTATTTCAGATAGATCACTATGCAATTGTCTTAAAATCGCATTAACCGTGGATAAGTTTTTACTTATTACAGCTCCTACCCCTATTTCCTGGATTGTCCTAATATACTGTGTAGTTACAACATGCATTATATTCTGTTTAGATCCAAGATGATTTGATAACAATCCAATTATAAGGTTAGTCTTTTCATTCTCAGTTACTGCAATTAAACTATCAACATCCTGGATATTCTCAGATTTTAAAAACTCAATATCCGTTCCATCTCCATATATAACCATTGAGTCATCCAATTTATGGGATATGTATCCAGCTTTAGGTCTATTATAATCTACCAGACGAACATTAATATTTTCATTTGGGAGTGTTTTGGCTAAAGACCTCCCTATCTTGGACCCTCCTATTATCATTACTCGCTTGGCTTCATTTATCTCTCGACCTAGAAAAGTCATCAATTCTGCCACATCTGTTGCTTTCACAACAAAATATGCAATATCTCCTTCTTGGAATATAAAATCAGCCTGAGGAACTATAGTATCCTGACCTCTTAACACTGCCACCACCCCAAACCTAATTTGATTTTTTTCTTCAACTAGTTTTACAAGTTTTGATAGTGATTTACCCGATATATTTAGAGTATTTTTTGAAATATTAATTCCTAGCATTTTCAATTGCCCACTTTCAAATTCCATAGCTTGTACAGCATAAGGATGTTGGACCAGCCTGATAATCTCTTCGCAGGCAGCTTTTTCAGGATGAATAACAGCGTCAACCCCAAATTTTTCCGGACGAATAATGGAATTTTTTGCTGTGTATTGTTGATTTCTCAATCGAGCTATAATTTTGTCAGCTCCTAATTCATGTGCTTGCTGAGACGCGATAAGGTTCACTTCATCAACGCGAGTAAGACAGAGTGCATAATGCGATTCACCCACATTAGCTTCTAATAAGGTATAAGGACTAGCGCCATCGCCTTCCACCACAATGACATCTAGGTTCTCTGATGCCCTGCGACATTTGTCTGGATCTATATCAATGACAGTTATATCATAATCTTTTTCACTAAGAGCTTTGGCCACATGAAACCCAACCTCTCCACCGCCAATAATCACTACTTTCATAAAAGAATACGCTTAAAATATCTTATAAAAAACTTACACTATTTCCCATGAAAAAAAAGTAATTATTCACTAGGCCGATTCCCGCCAGATTTTAGCACCAAGTCCGGAGAATTTTTCCTCGATTTGTTCATAACCTCGATCGATATGATAAACACGGTTCACTTCTGTTGTTCCCTTAGCAATCAACCCACCAATAATCAAAGAAGCACTAGCCCGAATATCGGTGGACATCACCGGTGCACCAACCAAGTTTTTGACACCACGAACAAAAGCTGTATTCTGATCTACCTTAATATTTGCTCCTAGTCGATTTAATTCCGGAATATGGCTAAAACGATCATGGTAAACTGTATCGGTTACCATGGATGAACCCTGAGCTAGGGTCATGAATGCAATCCATTGGGCCTGCAGGTCGGTTGGAAACCCGGGATAGACAGCCGTGGTTATATCTGCAGCCTGAATTGAATCCGCAGGCGAAATTGTTACAGTATCTTCAGTTGTACTTATGGTACACCCTGTTTCCTTCAATTTAATAAGCAACGAATCAAGATGATGAGGATTCACATCCTTTATAGTGATTTCGCCCAAAAGGGCACCTGCGGTCAAAAAAGTTCCTGCTTCTATACGGTCCGGTATTACTGCTACATCTGCAGAAACAAGACTGTCTACACCGTCAATAGTAATCGTGGTGGATCCTTGACCACTAATATTAGAACCCATCTGGTTTAAATAATCGCACAACTGGATAATTTCTGGTTCTCGGGCAGCATTGCGAATTATTGTTGTACCAACAGCAGTTGCAGCAGCCATCACAATATTACCAGTAGCACCTACGGACGGGAATTCAAATTGTATTTCTGCTCCCTGTAATCGATCTGATCGTGCAATAATGTATCCATTTTCCAGAGTAATCTTAGCGCCGAGTTTTTCCAAACCCTTTAAATGAAAATCTACAGGCCTCGGCCCCCAAGCACATCCGCCTGGTAACGAAACACGTACTATTCCAAATCTTGCCAATAAAGGTCCCAACACATAAAAGGAAGCCCTCATAGTCTTCACAAGTTCGTAGGGTGCTTCTGGATTATCAACCATTGAACCATCCACAGTTAATATACCATTATCATAGTTACAAACAGCTCCAATTATCTCCATCAAACGAATCATAGTCTTTGTATCCCTCAAATCAGGGACTCGGGTTATGGTAGCCCGTTCTTTTCCCATCAATGCTGCCGCCATAATGGGAAGAACAGCATTTTTCGCACCGCTTATTGCCACACTGCCCGATAGGGGATTGTCCCCTTCGATAATAATTTTATCCATTATGCATCCGCCATATTAGAGTCTATGAACAAATCCTTGATTATTTGGGGGCGCTCCTGTGCTGTTAGATACCCTGCATGCACTTTTGTTTTGCCATTATGACTCGATTTCGTAATATGCAAATGATGGTCAGCCCGACCAGCAATCTGGGATAAGTGGGTTATACAGATGACCTGTTTTAAGTTGGATAAATTAACCAATTGGTCAGCCACACTTTCCGCAGCTTTTCCAGAAATTCCTGTATCAATTTCATCAAAGACCAAGGTTGGAACCGGATCCAAGTTTTGAAAAACCGATTTAATGGCCAGCATAATTCGGGATACTTCCCCGCCTGAAGCTATGGAAGTCAACGGTTTAACCATTTCACCAGGATTGGCAGATAAATAAAATTCTACTTGGTCCACACCGTTCGTGCCAGCTTGAACTGACTGGTTGTCAATATCAACAAAACCATGCTCATCCGGAATTTGAATTATCCTAATTTCAAAGCGGGCATCAGGCATATTCAGAGCTTTCATTGCTCCTTGGATTTTTGAAGCCAACGAAACAGTATGAGCTGAACGGATCAAATTCACGGAAATAGCCAGCGATGAATATTGATTTTCCAAGTTTTCTATTTTTTGAACCAATTTTTCCTCCGAAGCACTGCTTCCGTTCAAGTCATCTAATTCTTTCTGTATGGAATTGCGATATTCCATAACCGCTTCCAAAGAACCGCCATATTTCCGTTTTAATGTTTCCAAAACCTGAACACGTTCTTCTATCTTCGCCAACTCAAGTGGATCGAATTCAGACGCTGACATACGCAAGGAAATTTCTGATCCTGTTTCTTGAATCTGAATGAGAGCACTCTGGATTAATTCTCCAATAATCATCAATTCTTCATCATATTTAGATAACGATTCTAGTGTACGTAGAGACTGATGCATCACATCTGCCACTGCATGGTCTCCATGAACAAGTTTATCTTGAATTTTCTGAAGTTTTTTCTGTATTTCGCTTAGGTTGGAAAGTTTACGGTATACCTTATCCAATTCAATATCTTCATGCACTTTAGGATATGCTGCATCAATTTCACCTGCCTGAAATTTAAGAAGGTCCAAGCGGTTCTTTCGTTCTAATGCGAATGTCTGAAGCTGACGAAGCTGGTTTCGCGCAACATTCAAATCCTGGAACAAATTCTGGATTTCTTTTACCTTTTTCTCAATACCACAAAAACGATCCAGATATTGTATATGATGCTCAACATCCAAGATCAGCTGTTGATCACGCTGGCCATGAAAATCAACCGATGAAGCTGTTTGTTCCCTGAGAGCTGTTAAAGTAACCGGTTCATCATTATAATACGCTTTAGTTTGACCTTTTATAGATACCAATCGGCGAATAGTATTCCCAGAGATTTTTGTTTCCATGACCGCTCGTTCTGCACCATTACGGACCATTACGCGATCTGCCTTGGAACCAAGGGTGACGGCTAGTGCATCCAATAAGATAGTTTTTCCGGATCCAGTCTCACCAGTAATAACAGTCAGCCCTGGATGTAAATCAAGATTAAGCTCTTTAATTATAGCGTAATCCTTGATATTAAGTTGTTCAATCATGAGAGTATTTTCTCAGGAAATGTATTGAAATTGATCCAAAAGTTACACCGATTCCATCAGCAATTATATCAAAAGCATTGGGAAACCGTCCTGGAATAAGAGACTGGTATAGTTCATCCACCAAACCGAATAGGAATCCTCCAGAAATAATAATAATAAATGGCCTACGTAAATCCGAATAATATGCAAGATAACCTAAAATGCCTAATACACTGAATTCTATGACATGGTACAATTTGTCCTCCCACCCCAGAGAAAACCAAGTCTTGGGAATGGCATTTCCGGGTATACTTGATATAGAAAGAATTACAATTAGATATGAAAAAAGTAACTTTTTATAGATATTCATATTTAGCCATTACGTTGGGAATCATGTGTAATAAATCACTAGCAATCTGACCCCGATAGCCCAATTTTTCAACCAGCTTATCCGATGCTTTTCCATGCACAAAAGCGCTCAGTGCTGCAGCGATTTTCGATTCAATCCCACTGGCCAGAAAACTGCCTATGATTCCAGAAAGGACGTCTCCTGTTCCAGCTGTGGACAAACCTGGATTCCCTGAACAGTTGACTATTACTTTATGACTATTAAAAATGCAGACAGGAACCTGTTTAACCAATGCAATATGGTGAAAATCCGTCATGACCTTTGTCATAACATTTGGAAAATCATTTATGATCACTCTCTTATCAATGCCAACCAGTGAAGCAAGTTCACCAATATGGGGTGTAATAACTAGCGGATGCTGCCGTTTATTCAATTCAACCATATTTTTTGCAAATGGGAATAATCCATCCGCATCTAAAACCATCGGTTTTGTCACCTTTGACACCAAATCTCTAACGAGTTTTTGTGTACTTTCATTACGACCCAGTCCCGGTCCTAAAATCACCGCATCAGCCCATGTACATTTTTCTAATATTTCATCCAAGTGTTCTGCCACCAGATATCCGAAATTGTTATCGTACATAGGCAAGGTCATACCTTCAATAATATCTGACTCAAATACGGCGTTTAGAGATTCCGGAACTGTGGTAACCGTTAAACCGCATCCAGAACGCAACGCCCCCATGGTCGCTAAAACTGCAGCACCTGTCATACCTTTTGATCCTGCAATGATCAGAACTTTTCCCCGCTCATACTTATGCGTATCAACCTCCGGTTTCCGTAATAATTTAACTAAAGCTGGCTCATGAAATAATTCCCATTCCAGGCCCGAAAGGTTCATATTATCTAGATTCGGGAAACCAATATTAGCATCAATACATTCACCTGAGTAGCCTTTACCTTGCCTGAAAACCATTCCAACTTTCAACTTTCCCATGGTTAATGTAGTATCCGCTTTTACAGCGCTCGATTGAACTAAGCCGGAATTACTATCTAATCCCGAAGAAATGTCTACCGCAAGAACCTTTGTTTTAGTCGCATTTATCCATTTCACCCAAGGAAGAATCTCTGTTTTTATTATTCCGCTAAATCCTGTTCCTAAAAGTGCATCCAAGATCAAATCTACTTCATCCAATTCAGGAATATCGTATCCATAAGAAATGGGAATATTCATATTAGTACATTTCTGGTAATAATAGAGTGAATCAACAGTCATATCTTCCCTGATGGATATGGAATGGATTATAACTTGAAATCCATCGGCAAAAAGCTCTGCTGCTGCTGCAAAACCATCTCCTCCATTGTTGCCCTTTCCACATATAATAAGGATACTGGGTTCATGAATATCCCCAACCATATTTTTTGCAGTTTCCGCAATCTTTTCTCCTGCATTACCCATAAGTTCTTGGCCGGATATTCCCAAATTATCCAAAGCCAAACTATCCAATTCGCGGGATTGCTCTCGAGTTAAAAGTCTCATGGTTTCGGCAAATACAAAGCAAAGGCCAGGGCATGGGTACGGGTATGTGAAATGGAAATACGACAATTGCCACCTAATTTCCCGTAAAGATTAACATGCGGTATACCGCTATCAGTTGAATCTATTTCAATGGAAGTCCATGAAATAGGATCTATTACACCATAAGATTTAAGAGCCTTTATAATAGCTTCCTTGGCACAAAAACGACCGGCAAAATGCATAGCTGGATCTGATTTTGAATGGCAATATTTCTGTTCTTTCTTGGTGTAAATTCGATTTAGAAACCTGTCACCATTTTTTGTAATAGACAAACGAATCCTGGAGATTTCCTCCAAATCCGTTCCAATAAATATTTCAGGCACTATCGTTAAGCTCGTTTAAAATTTCCACAAGCTCATAAATATCATTAATGTCCCAGTCCGCACCAGAATGCTGAGTACCAAAGGTATCACCATAACGAGCAAATGCTGTTCTCATACCAATTTGACGTGCGCCCACCACATCTCGTTCCGGCCAATCACCTACCATAATTGATTCATCAGGCTGCAATCCTAAAGCATTTAGGGCCATTTGGAAAGGTATTTTTGATGGTTTGCGCTCTCCAGAATCATCATAAGTAATTACAGCATCAAAAAAATGGTAGAGATTCAGATAATAAATGCGCATCCACGCCTCCCGGCTGGGGGCATCGGAGACCACTGCCATTTTAATCCCTTTTTTAGCCAAGGCCATCATGGTACGATTTACATTGGGATAGGCCATTAAATTTGCTTCTCGAGCTCTGCGATAGGCTACAACTCCAGCTGCTAGGAATTTATTATCTACCCGTCCAATTGATTTTTCCATAAAGACATCAAATACCTTCTGATTTTCCCAACCAAATTCCTCATAAATTGCAATAATGTCTATATAGGATTGCTCTTCATCCACCTTAAGCCCGGCCTCGATCATACCTTTCACAGCCGCTTTCACTGCAAATTCCTTCATTTTCATGAAGTCCAAGAGCGTATTATCTAAATCAAAAACTATACCCTTGATCAAGGTATTATGCATATATATTTATTTTTGATATTTTTGAGGATTGTTGATCTCATCAATTTTTCTTGCGGCCAATTCCCGCCAGCTTCTATCCTTATGAGCCTCATCAAAATAACGCTTGGCACGTATCATATTACCTTTTCCCATTTCGGCAATACCCAATTCATACCAGCCACCTCCAAAACGTTTCTGTAGTTCGGTGCACTTCATTGCTGCCGCTGACCCGGCTTCCCAGTCTTTCAGGGCATTGCACGCAGAAGCTAGGGGAAAGAATTTATTATAATCCCTATCGTCTAAAGCAGTAGCTGTATTCAGGTTCTCCACCGCAAGGTCAAATATTTCCTGCTTTAAATATAAAATTCCTAGGTGCATAAACCCATCGGCATATGTATCATCAATCTGTGTCACAGTTTTCAGCACATCCTTAGCTTGTTTGTATTCTCCCTTTTCCACGTATAGCTTGCCCAAGTTTCCGTAAGCTTTGGAATACCCGGGGTTAATATCAATAGCCTTAGTATAATGAATAATAGACTCTTCTATATTTCCGTCAGCCTCATAAGCAGAACCAAGAGTAAACCAAGATTTATCATGCTCAGGCTTTATTTCTAAGACTTTATTCAAATAGATAATCGCCTTATTCGAATTACCCATCTTTTTCTCAAGGACTCCTAGCTGAAAATAAGCCAGGTAAAATTCATCATCGAACTCCAGTGCTTTCTTATAATAAGCAGTCGCTTTTTTAAGGTCACCTCGCTTATATGCATTGTTACCATTATTTAAGAATTGCTTGGTAACATTATCTAACCCTTTTCGGGCTTTGGCATGGTCTGGATAAATATCCAGAGCCTTTTTAAAATTAGTTGCAGCTCCATCAATATCCTTTTGTCGAAATCGGGTAAGTCCCATGTAAAATGCGGCTTCAGGGAAATATGGGTGAATATCAAGAATAGTAGAATATTCTTTCATCGCATCTTCATACAACCCTTGTTGAATATTACGGCGTCCATTCTGAATCCCTTCCGTAATATTGGTTATTTTATTAGACCAATCTCGAAAGTCTTCATCGGCCTGCACAGCTTGGTTAGAATACTGATTTGCAGTAGCCAAGTCACCACGGTACAAAGCTAGCTTAGATAGAGACTGCAGGGCAGGTGCAAAAGATGGATCCGCTTGAAGGGCCAACTTCAGGGATTCTTCTGCCAACGAAAGTTCTCCATTAGACATCTGATTTTCTGCCTTAGAAAGCAAATTTTCCGGATTTTGACCGAAGGATTTTCCTAATGTAAAATAAATAATGAAAATGAATTTGATCATTCG
This sequence comes from uncultured Fidelibacterota bacterium, assembly GCA_913043235.1. Taxonomy (GTDB): domain Bacteria; phylum Fidelibacterota; class Marinisomatia; order Marinisomatales; family UBA1611; genus UBA2134. The sequence goes on along the minus strand of CAJWLO010000065.1, from coordinate 194 downwards.
GGTCATACCTATCTCATCATCTTGTTTAATATCAATATTATAGAATAGTTAAAATTCTGACTGTCGATTTTAATATAATTATAGACCAGATCACACGGAAGAAAGGAAAATAATTATTTATTTCTTATCACCGATCGATTTCTTTACTATTTTCAATTCACTGTTTAATCGATCTATACTTTTTTTAATACTGG
>CAJWLO010000064.1 GCA_913043235.1 uncultured Fidelibacterota bacterium | reverse complement strand
AAGGTAGTATAAATGTAAAAGAAACCTTCTGGTTTCTGGTGCAATATACTGGTTCACCCAAAGCAAAGTTGATACCAGACCGGAATGAAGGAATCACCAAATGTAAATGGTTCGATCTGGATCAATTAATGCTAGCTCTGAAAGACAGCAGACCAATTATTCACTATCTTATTGGCTTTGTTCTCAATGAAGCTGGATATAAAAAATATTATAAGTCTCAATAATGTTTTGAGCATTAGATACGGGAATAATAATGGAGAAAAGGAAATTCGTTCCAGATTTATTTTAGCATTACTTTTTTATTACCACAAATAACAGAGCCAATTTCATAAATTGGGGTTAGTGCTCTCAAAGCTTTATTTATTTTATTCATATTGGATGGCTCCACAATAAAAACAAGACCGATTCCCATGTTAAAGGATCGAAACATTTCATCTTGATCTATATCACCCAAAGATTGTATCACGTCAAATACAGGCAATATAGGCCAGGATCCTTTTTGAATCTCCACACCGCAGTCATCAGGTAAAATGCGGGGGATATTTTCCACCAGTCCGCCGCCGGTGATGTGAGCGACACCTTTCACATTGATATTTTTATCCAATACAGCAAATACATGATTTGTATAATTTATGTGGGGTTCGAGCAAGGTCAGGCCAACAGATTTTTTCAATTCAGGGATCGTATCATTCACACCATAGCCGCCAATCTCGAAAAAGAGTTTCCGTGCCAGGGAATATCCATTGGTGTGCAGTCCATTAGATGGCAACCCAAGTACCACATCACCGGGCTTGATGGATTCACCGGTAATGATTTTGTCCTTTTCCATCACACCAGTAATTATACCCACTAGGTCATGTTCTCCAGGAAGATAAGTATCGGGCATTTCTGCTGTTTCTCCTCCCACTAATGACACGCCTGTTTTTTTACAAGCCTTTATCATACCAGAAACAATTTCCTCAATGATATCTGGTTTCAATTTATCATTGGCGATATAGTCAAGAAATGTCAAGGGCCGGGCGCCCATAACAAGAATATCATTGACACAGGCACTCAATAGATCCATGCCGATGGTATCGAATTTTTTTAGTTTGCGGGCAATGATGGTTTTTGTCCCAACCCCGTCAATGCTCTGAACCATGACTGGATTATTGTAAGACTCCAAGATTGGTTTGAGATCATAGAGCGACCCAAAACTGCCGAGTCCTGTGAGGACATTGGGTGTAAAGGTAGACTTTACTCCATCTTTAATACGAGCTACCGCTTCGTTCCCAGCATCAATATCTACACCAGCAGATTTATAATTTATTTTTTCATAAGACATAATAATTTATTTTCTCCAAAGATACGTACCCGTTCCCAGGGCAATACATTTGTTTTGGTCATTATGCATCTCCATGCGGCACACGGTCACACGTTTACCGCCCCGAATCACTCGTGCCGTAGCCGTAAACATCTTACCTTTCCCTGGTAGTAAATAATCTATTCGCAGATCAATAGTGCCCATCCTGCTAATACGTTTTTTAAGGTATTCAGGCGGTTGCCCTTTTTTCCGGGCCAAAAAGTTGCCTACTGCTGCCATTGCTCCTATGGAGTCCAGAAGAGTTGCTGTTACTCCTCCGTGAAGGGAACCTTGGACTACATTTCCAACAAGTTTATCACCCCAGGGCAACGTCATTTCAGCTGTTTCAAAGTCAAATTTTGATACCTTAAGCCCGAGAAGTTTGTGATAAGGGATCTTATTTATATACTGATCCTTGATTGTATCAAATATGATTTTATCTTTGATTTTTCCAATCATAATTTTTCACTTAGACCATTTTTCCAGGCTTCTTTTGCTTTGCCAATTGGCAACAGGATAAGCTCATTTATATTAAGGAATTGTTGTGGAGTTGTTGAACCGATCTCATAAAATGAAATGGACCTGTCTGAAAATATCTCTTCAATAATATGCAGATTTTTTGATGAAACTTCCAGTATAAAGCCCCCTGTTTCAGAAAATAATATTTTATCGTTAGAAAGAGAAAGGCTAATGTTTATATCACAACCTATTTCATTACTGAATGTCATTTCAGCAAGAGCTGTAGCTACACCACCATCTGAAATGTCATGGCAGGATATCACAAGTCCACCATCAATGCAATCTGTGATAGCAAATATTTGGTTTTGAACTTCTTCTAAATTCGGTTTGGGAATATTGGCACCTAGTTTTCCATGTAGGTTATAGTATATAGAACCACCCAGTTCATCTTTTCGTTCTCCAACCATCAATATAGCAGATTCAGTTTTTTGAAAATGCATGGGAACAGCTTTGTTGGTATCCTTGAGCCGACCAAGACAACTCACAATTGGGCTAGGAGGGATGGATCCGTTTTTGGATTCATTGTAAAAACTTACGTTTCCTGCGATAATGGGTGTAGCATAATCGGGATTATCCTTTAGGGTAATTCCATGACAAGCATCAGCAACACCGCGAACTGCTTCAACAAACTCCCACATTTGGTTGGGATTTTCGGGGTTGCCAAAGCAGAGACAATCGGTAACAGCATGGGGGGTGGCCCCAACAGCAGCCACATTTCTCATGGCTTCGACCACGGCATTTACGCCACCCCAATAAGGATCAATCAATCCGTAGCAGGGGTTATGATCCGTGGATAAAGCAATACCCACATTGCGGATCTCTTCAGGGTAATTTTCAGAATTAAAGGGAGCCATCACGCCGGAATCAGCCAGTCCTGTTTCAATGTGTATTCTGCCTTGGACCTGTTTGTCATATTTTTCAAATATCGGTTCACGGCTGGCCATATTTTCATGGGATAAAATATCTAATAATGTTTGATTATAATTCGATAGTTTTGGTAGAACCGGTTCGGTAAATATTTTTTCTTCGCGTTCAAATGGACGATTATATAAAAATCCTTCTGTTATTTCCTTCGCTGGAGCATTGACAATTTCTTCATCGCCGTTGTGAACGATATATTGGCCATCATTTCGGATTTTTCCGATCACCGATGCCTGAGCCCCTTCACTCACGCCAGGTAGATCGAAAACCGTATTATAATGGTTTAATATCATGGGTGTCACCTCCGGCGGAGAAACCCACATGAAACGTTCTTGGGTCTCGCTACAAAGATAAACGGAAGGATGTAGATCATCCATACTAATGTGGACCCTTTCCATCCATACTTCAGAACCATAACCTGCTGTTTCCGCCAATTCTAGACTGGCACAAGCTACGCCACCGGCTCCTAAATCCTTAAAACCAATATTATTGATCAGTTTTTTTTCTTTCAGGATATCAAAAAGAGCATAGGTGGATTTTAGGATGTGCCGTTCTAAAAAGGCATTAGGCTCTTGGACTGCACCCTTGTTTTGTTCTTTCTTTTCTTCTTCTAATTCCAGAGAAGCAAAACTGGCGCCTCCGAATCCGCTGTTATCCGTGGGCTTGCCAATGAGAATAAGATCATACCCATCTGCATCTTGAGGTGCATAGGAATGAATGATATGATCTTCCCGCACAATGCCAAGCGTTACCAATGTTACTAGACAATTTTCATTATAGCCTTTGTGGTAATAAAGGTCTCCGCCAATGTTGGGGATACCCAACGGATTTCCATATCCGGCTATACCTGCGACAACGCCATCGTGTATCCATTTTGTTTTGTTGTTTTTAATGTCTCCAAATCGGAATGAATCGGTACAAGCAATAACTTCGGCACCCATGCACATCACATCGCGGACGTTTCCACCTACACCAGTGGCAGCCCCTTCATAAGGAACAATCTGGGAAGGGTGGTTGTGGGATTCATGGCTGATGACAACGCACCAGCGATGTCCACCATGATCTGTGGCCACCGCCACCACACCGGCATCTTCTTTAGCCCCCAAAACCACATCAGGCCCAGTTGTGGTAAATTGTTTTAAATGGGAACGGCTGCTTTTATAGCTACAGTGCTCTGAACCTTGAATGGAAAATAAAATAAGTTCAGCCAAAGACGGTGCACGGCCCAGCATATTAAATTGAATTTTTAAAACTTCCTGTGATGTGAGCGGGATATTCAGTTCAGCCAGCTTTGTTCTGATCTCAGAATTATTAAGGCCGGAGAAATCAACAATTTCATTCGTGAAAGCCATTATCTTATAATAGTTTCGTGGCGCTGAGGGCCTACAGAAATAATTTTCACAGGGCAGTCTACTTCATGCTCAATAAAATTGATGTAATCTTTTAAGGCTTCAGGTAGCATATCGTACCCCTTATCCCAAATATTTTCAGGAAGAGTTTCCCATCCAAGTAATGTATGATACACAGGCTTGGCTTTCCGATATTGGGTTAGGCTGGCCGGCATTTCTTTGATTAAAGTACCATCAACATCGTAACCGATACAAACGGGAAGTGATTCAAAATCGCTTAATATATCTAATTTGGTCAAAGCAATTTCTGTAAGACCATTAACCCGTACCGCTTGCCGTACCTGCACTAGGTCCAGCCACCCCACACGCCGAGGGCGTCCAGTTGTGGTACCATATTCTTGGCCTTTATCACGAAGTGTTTTAGCTTCATCTCCATGAATCTCTGAAGGCAGAGGACTTTCCCCAACTCTGCTCAAATAGGCTTTTACTACACCAATAATGCGGTCGATATCACGAAAGCTGACCCCGGTTCCAGTAGAAATATGTCCGGCCGCCGTATTGCTAGATGTGGTGTATGGGTAAATACCATGATCCACATCCAAGCTAATGCCCTGTGCACCTTCGAATAAAATTGATTGTCCATTCAAGTGCGCGTTATAAAGTTCCAATGCTGTATCAAAAATATATTCCTCTAGTTTTATACCATATTCAATGTATTGAGAAAAAATTTCATCCACGGTAATAGGGAAGTCAACACCCAATGATTTTTCCATCAATCCCTTGGAAAATGAATAGCCTTTTTCTAGTTTTTCTTGGAATACTTGTGGTTCTAAAAGATCGATCATACGAATACCATTGCGGAACATTTTATCTGCATAAACCGGAGCGATTCCACGATTGGTACTCCCAGCTGCCAAAGTTCCTTGGTGCCCTGAAAGGGCGCTATCCAGAGCTATGTGGTAGGGCATGATTACATGGGCACGGTCACTAACCATCAATTTGGGTTTAATTCCTTTGTTTTTGATGTAGTCAATCTCATCAAGCAAAACCTTGGGGTCCACTACAACTCCATTGCCTATGATACTGATTGGTTCGCCATAGATAATTCCTGAGGGTATAAGATGGAGTTTGAAAGTATTGCCGTTGACAATAACAGTATGTCCAGCATTGTTACCTCCATGAAAACGAACCACATAATCAGAATTACTGGCAAAAAAATCTGTTATTTTCCCTTTACCTTCATCTCCCCACTGGGCGCCAACAACTGCTGTAATTTTAGACCGTTTTATTGACATAGAATGCTTAGATCATAATCTGGTAGAAAGGGTTAGCTGTCACTAGTATATAAAGATAGGGAAGGAAGATTACGGTGGATTACTCATGAATAAAACGCTTAATCAATTGGTTTTTTTATCCAATCCCGATTTGCTTTTTACCCAGTTGAGAATACGTTTAAATGGTGGAAAATAATCTGCTAAAATAATAAGACCCGGTATACCGAACATCCAGCCTTGGAATACGGGGATGAGTCCGCCGATCAAACCGATTATTACCAGTATAATTCCCAGTGTGATTCTGAAAGTGTGGCGAATCAAAAACTTACCGCATCATATAGATTCATTGTTTATGGTACCTAGGGGATATTTATATTTTCAAATATACAATAAAGTAAATTAGACTATCGGTTTGATAAAGAACCAGATTTATTAATAATTAGTCGCAATGAAAAAAATAATAATAAACTTTGGAATAAAGTAACAACTTAACTGCATTTTGAATAGAGTTATTAAAACAAAATATATATTGAGCGGTAAAAATATAATGAGGATTTAAATCATGACATTTCAGAAATTGGATTTTAACACCTATATTGAATCCGAAATGTTAAACCAATCCAGGTTATTCTTGGATCAAATGAAAAAAAGGCGTACTGTACGGGACTTTTCAGATAAACCTGTTCCATTTGAAGTTGTTAAAAATGCGATCAGAGTAGCAGCCTCCGCCCCATCGGGGGCCAACAAGCAACCATGGCATTTTACAATTGTACAGGACCCTGCTATGAAAAAGAAAATCCGTATTGCATCTGAAAAAGAGGAAAAAGAGTTTTACACTCACCGTGCCCCAGATCAATGGCTGGCGGATCTCAATCAGTTCGGGACCGATTGGCGTAAGCCTTTTTTGGAGACGGCGCCCTATCTAATAGTAGTTTTTAAAAAGAATTATGATTTGTCGGGTGATAGAAAAAGAAAAAACTACTATGTGAATGAATCAGTTGGAATCGCTTCCGGATTCTTGTTGACAGCACTGCACCACGCTGGTCTGGCGACACTTACACACACACCTAGTCCAATGGGGTTCTTGGGGAAAATCCTGAAACGGCCTGTAAATGAAAAAGCGGTATTGTTGGTTCCTACGGGTTATCCCGCATCAAATGCTAAAGTTCCCCGGTTGACTAAAAAATCGTTTAATACCGTTTGCAGTATTATTTGAGCATATAATGCCTGTTAGAATTCTAGTAACCGGTGGAACATTTGATAAAGAGTATGATGAAATCACCGGCAAACTATATTTTAAAGATACTCATATGACAGAGATTTTAGAACTTGGGAGATCCAAGCTTGAAGTAAAAATTAGAACCTTAATGTTGATTGATAGCCTAGATATGACAATTGAAGATCGTAAGATAATCCTTGATAATTGTATAAAAGTGCCGGAAAACCAAATTGTTATTACCCATGGCACTGATACGATGAAAAAAACAGCTGAAATCCTTGCTAAAGAAGATATCAAGAAAACCATAGTTTTTACTGGTGCCATGATTCCCTATGCTTTTGGAAGCAGTGATGGTTTATTTAATTTTGGTACTGCTCTAACTGCTGCCCAGATACTGCCACATGGTATTTATATTGCGATGAATGGGCGTTTCTTTCAGTGGGATAAGGTGAGAAAAAAATGGTCATACGGGCATATTTGAAGAAATACATAACTAGTCACTATATATAAGGAGTAAAAATGTCAGGATTCATTCTATATCACAATCCTAGATGAAGCAAAAGTAGAGGGGCCGTGTCGCTCCTGAATGAACACAATGTTGAGTATGATCTAGTTGAATACTTAAAAACCCCGCTCGCCAAAGAACAAATATTGGTATTGGCAAAAAAGCTGGGAAAACAACCAGGTGAATTCGTGCGTAAAAAAGAGGCGGATTTCCGAGAGAATAATCTTTCAGATTTGATACATGATTCGGATGCCATGGCAGCTGCCATGGCAAAATTTCCGAAGATCATGGAACGACCAATTTTTGTTGCCGGAGAAAAGGCGGAAATAGGTCGGCCTCTGGAAAACATATTGAACTTGATACCATAAACCAAGGAGAATATTGAGCTATAGGGTTTTACTTATTCTATTCGCACTGATTTGCAGTTGCCAGCCTTTCGTGAATGAGTTTCCGGATGAAATCTCAGTTGCAAAAATATATGAGTCAGTAACCAAAACACCTGTTTCTGCAAATACAACACCGCGAGTTATAACTTGGAACATTCGTTTTGGTTCAGCGCGTTTTCCTTTTTATGGAGATTCATGTGGCGATAAGGTTATTGCGAAAAAAGATGATATCAAGGAAAATCTTGATAATATTGCCGCTGAGATAATCTCAATAGACCCAGATATAATTTTGCTTCAGGAAGTGGATATGTTTTCCAAGCGTTCAGGTTATATCAATCAGATTCAATATTTACTGGATAATACTGCACTGAACTATGGTTGTTATGCGTCTATTTGGCAAGCAGATTTTATTCCTAATTATGGTCTTGGTAGGGTGGACTTGGGCAATGCTATACTGTCCAAGTATGAACTTAGAAATCCAGAGCGTATTCAGTTACAGCTTCGAACAGACCAAAGTGCCCTAGTGCAATATTTTTACTTAAGGCGAAATATTCTCAAAGTTAAAATACCCAATTTGAACTTGTACGCTATTAATATTCATGCGACTGCATTTGCCACGGATGATACAAAACAAAAACATATCGATAAATTTATCCAGGTTTTGGCTGATATCGATATATCGGGGAATCGATTTGTCGCCGGTGGCGATTTAAACTCATTGCCCCCCGGGGCTCCTGTAATTGACTTCTGTGAGCATGATATGTGCACAGATGAGAATTTTCATATGGAAAACAAAGAGCCATACCATAAGGAAGGAAGTTATTTTAATAATTTTGCTGGGGAATCCGAAATTTTACAGCCGCTATATGCTTCCTATATTCCGGGGATTCCTTCCCAGATGATGAATAACCCGGAACATTTGACCCATGCGCCCAGCACCAGTAATGAACAGAAGGGTATAAAATATGACCGCAAACTTGATTACTTGTTTACCAATACTGCTGAAGGCTGGATGACGGGATCAGCCAGCACACATCAAAACCTGTGGCCCCTGAGTGACCATATGCCTGTTTCTGCCGTCCTCAATCTTACCGAGGAATAATTGCTTATTGTGAAAAATGTTTTATATATAGTACTTCTTATAGGTCAGTTATACGGTGCCAAAAATTGGGCACCTCATTCTGCATATCTCCTGCCTGTTCAAAGATGGGAGATGGGGGTTTTTCAACCCTTTCGTTACGGGTACACAGAAACATTTGAGGTCTCTCTTCATCCGCTGTTGTTTTTTATAATGCCCAATCTTTCCTTTAAGGTCCCCCACCAAAATATGGGTGTTTGGGTTACGGCATCCCGACATAGTTTTATCTGCCCGACCCCGATACTAAATTTGGTTTCCAAGGGAACAAAGATTGGAAATAATATCGCATCCTTAATCTCACCAAATTTTCATATACCGCCGATGATAGGAATTTCCAATGATTGGGTAATGTCCAGATCATTGGACCTGGCAGATATTACATTGCATGGGGGAATAGATCTGGGCATCGTGATTGGTGATTTAGATGAACGGTCTTCCATTGATCTGCCTCTGGTTTACCATCGTATGGGTGTTTATTATAATACCTGGGGTATAGATCTGGGGCTTGATGTCTTTAGACATTTGACCAAGCGTCTTGGAATTCATGCTGACATAGACCTCCGTTTGCTTCCAGGTTTCAGCGGAAACTATGATATTGAACATAAATTTCTCTTTATCTGGAATAAATCTGAACGTTTTCAGCTTTGTACTGGATATAAATTCTTTTATGGTCAGCTTCCTTACGGGAAACAAGCAAGATTTCTTCCTTATCTACCATTAATGGAAACCTGGATTCCTATAATTGAAATGCAGTTTGCTCGCAGTCGTATTTCATCAAAAATACAGTAGATTTAGCATTGTAAAAAAAACTTTGCATTGCACCAAATAACTTTTTAGGTTTAGAATAATTAACAGGGGGCGGTCCGCCTAATTTGGGGAATGCTCTGAAACATTGTCTTGGGTGCTTTATTTATAATAATAAACACCTTATTTATTTAAATAGAAAATTATTAATTAACTCTAATGGAGATAACCTAATGAAAAAGATCATTAAACATTTAATTCTTTTTTCTTCACTGTCCGTTGCATTTTCCCAAACATCAGGGAAAATAAGTGGTACAGTAAAGAGTGAAGATGGTACACTACTCGTAGGCGCAAATATTTTTATTAAAGGGACATCACAAGGTGCATCAGCAAATGATAAAGGTGAATTTCAAATCATCGGTGTCACTGCAGGAACATATACTGTAAGTGCCGCATTCATTGGTTATTCATCAGTTGATGTGGAGAATGTACGGGTTCAGTCCAGTTTAAACACAAAAGTTGATTTTACGCTAAATCTTAGTGCTGTTGAAGGGGAAGTGGTTACTGTTACTGCAGAAGCGCCTCTTATTCAGGTTGATGAAACATCATCAGTTACAAACCTTTCAAGCGAAGAACTAAGATCTACAGGTCTTAGGGATTTAAATTCAATTCTTGCTACGGTGGCTGGAGTTGTTGTCCAGGATGATGAGATTCATATTCGTGGCGGCAGAGACAATGAAGTTGCGTACTATTTAAATGGCGCATCTGTTACCAATGCAGGATCCAGAAATAACATGGTTTATACTCCAATAGAAACAGTAGAAGAAATGCAGGTTCAAGTTGGAGGCTATGACGCTGAAGTGAGTGGTGCCAATTCCGGGGTGGTAAAAAGACGATTGAAAGAAGGAACAGATAGTTTTCGAGGCTCGTTTAAGTTTCAGAATGATGGTAGCGGCATTGGTAGCCTAGGTGATGCTCCCAATGAGTTTCTAGGGGCCACATCTTTTGGTCACTCCAATATGTTGGCTCAGGTCAGTGGTCCTATTCTAGGTGATATGCTAAAGTTTTATGTTGCATTTGAGCAGAAAAGCGAAGCAGACCCCTATGTAAAAGCATCCGAGAAATTTAACTTTTCCGGTCTTGGTGATGAATATGGAGCCAATGCTGCTTATGCAGATACTTTTGATGTTAAATGGCAGGATGGTTTTACCCCAGGTTCTAAAAATGAAAATACAAATTTAACATCGACATTAACGTTTGATTCTGGGCCAGCAAAGATAAACCTAGGCGTAGTTCAAAACACTTCACAGTGGAATAGTGGAGGGGGAATTATGTCGCAGTTGCGTTGGGGAGGTGCTGATATAACCACTATGGGTGGTAATTCTGTATCAGTTGACCCACGGTATATGGTAAATAAGTTTTCTTCATTAATGCTTACAGCTGAAGCGACCTATTCCCTATCAGAGAGTTCCATTATCAGGCTTGCTGCCAGCACCCTTAACACTAATTATCATAATGAAGACTCATGGTTTGGAGAAGATTGGGAAAAATGGGGTGATAGCTTGCATGTGCAACAAAAAATAGGAATCGCAGATACTATTTGGACTCCCTTTAAGGATAGGTATTCGCAAAGATCCAGCTACCAGCATAACGGTATGTGGTTTTCCCGTCCCGGCACATCACCAGGAAGCTATTGGACATCAAGCAATGATAAAACTGGGATATCTGGAAGTTTTCAAACCATTATGGGCGACCATGATTTGAAGGTTGGTTTTGACTATGTTGCCAATGAAATGAGAGAATATAATGTTTCACCAAGCCTGATGATTTATGCAGCCGACCCAGATTATGCACTCGCCACATATGGAATCACATCATATGGTTCATTGAACGCTATACCCACTTGGAGATATCGTGTGTATGCTGATGGCTATGGGTATGATCTCTATGGAAAAGAAACCGATGACCGTACCTTTTATTATTCCGATATAGATGGAGTACAGGCAAGAGATACCATGTATATAGATGGTGCCAAAAAGCCAACCGAAATGGGCTTTTTTATCCAGGATAAGATCGAGCTAGATGATATAATTATTAACGCAGGTGTCCGTGTTGATATGTTAAACCCAGATGAAGAAACACTTGTTTCTGTTGATTCTATTCAGCAGTATGACCAGTCAAAATACATTAAACCAGAAAGCTGGGAAGATCTGGGCACATTCACAGAAATACAGCCTCGTTTGGGCATTTCTTTTCCTCTAACGGACAATACTAATGTCTATGGATATTATGGACGATTTACACAGCTTGTAGATTTGAACTCTACTTATTATACAGCTTTTGACTACAGAACACAAATTGCGGTTGGTGGTAACTATTATCTGAGCCCAGTAGGTTTTGGTTTGGAGCCGGTGCGAACAACACAGTATGAAATTGGTTTTAAGCGTTCCTTCGGTGATTTAGCAGCTTTGAAAGTAACTGGTTTTTACAAAAATCAGAAGGGGCTTGCCCAGGCCGATAGAGTCACAGATCCTAAGGGAGAACTTGCTGGGGCTTATAACTATGTAAGAAATGGAGATTTTGCTACAACTCGTGGCTTGGAATTTGATTTTACAATGAGAAGAATGAGCGGTTTCCAGGCTCGTGCAAACTACACTCTGTCTCAGGCTGAAGGCACAGGAAGCTCTAGGGCAGCATACATCTCAGCAGTTGATAGAGGCTCTGAAGTTCCACAAATGATTAATCCTCTTGATTTTAACCAAAAACATGTAGGAAGCATATCCCTTGATTATGAATTATCATCATCTAATATGCTCTTGGATGGTTTTGATGTGAATATGTTGTTTTCATTCTCAAGTGGTCATGCTTATACCTTCGTTTTTAGGCCTGTTGGTGGCCAGGTCAGTGCTTATGATGCGGGTGTTGATTACATGTATGATACAAGGAGCCGAGAAGCCCTTGAAGCAATCAACTCATCCACGACACCTTGGAATTACAACCTTGATCTTCGAATAGATAAAAGGTTCAGTTTTGGCAATTATGGCTTGACTGTATTTGCTCGTGTACGAAATCTATTGGATGCAAGGAACATTCTTAATGTTTACCAGGCAACTGGAAGCGCTGATGATGATGGATTTATTTCCGATGCTGTCTATAGTGGAAGTTTTGTTGATCTATGGGGCCAAGATACAGATGGTGATGGCGTTACAGATTATGAAGAAATGTACAGGGCAATTAATATTGATAATGATGAGTCTTATAGAGCATATACAGGTGAAGACTTGGTCAGCTCACCAAGGCAGGCATTTCTGGGGATAGAAATAAATTTCTAAATAAAAAAATCAAATCATTAACATAGATGGGGAAATCCAAATGAAAAAATATAAAATGATAATTTTGACTTGCTTACTGTTTGCTACAGTGATGGCTAGGGAACAGACAGGAATTGTAGATAACTCTACATCTGGTTTCTCGCGTTTCTTGGGTAAAACAGCGGCCTTGTATCAATATAGCCTGATTAATATTGGAAATATGGAATACTGGGTAAATGAAGATGGGACATCCTGCCATACTGCGCAGGGCGGTTCTGGGGGAATCTATCCAAGAAGTACAGCTGGGGCTATATATCTGGATGGTATTCTTGTAGGAGGCTATCAAGGAGGAAACCTGAAAGTTTCAGGTCAAATATATCGTACCGGTACGGTAAAGGGTTATATAGGAGCAAACGGTGTCGCAACCGATGGTGTTCGGGTATATCGCATTCGTAAGGACTGGGCATCACTGACTCCGGCTATGATTCGTCAGGAAACTGCAGAATATTTTGAAATACCAATCGGTTCCGTTTCGGATGCAGATATGCAGGTGGTGCTTGACAACTATGCTACAGACTGGGCTGAGTGGCCAACTCAGTTAGGTGCTCCTTACTATGATTTAAACAGTAATGGCAAATACGAACCGGAGCTTGGTGAGACACCGGGTACCGCAAATGCGGATCAGGTACTCTGGTTTGTTTGTAATGATGGAGACCCTACTACAACAGCCGATTTATACGGAACAGAGCCAATGAACATAGAAATGCAGATGACTCTTTGGGGCTATAATCAGCCTGGTGCCGGCCTAGGGCAGATCGTTTTTAAACAAGTAAGAATTATCAATAGAAGTAGTGATGATATTACAGAAGCTTATATTTCCCAGTGGTCAGATCCTGATCTTGGAGATTTTGGAAATGATTTGGTAGGTGTAGATACATCACTGAGTTTAATGTACGCATATAACGGTGAAGTAGAAGATGCACAATATGCCGCTTTCGGCCTGGCTCCTGCAGCTATTGGGTATGACTATTTTGCAGGTCCAAAAGTGTATACAGGGAACTCTGCAGATA
>CAJWLO010000063.1 GCA_913043235.1 uncultured Fidelibacterota bacterium | reverse complement strand
ATCCAATGAAAAAGAGCTTAGGGTAAAACGAATTGAAATCCGTTGGCCTGATGGTGTTCAAGAAATCATTTTTGATATTGAGAAGAATATTGATAATCTTTCATTTTCAATGCTGTAAACCAGGATTAAATAATATTCCCTATTTGGCAAATACATCTCCCTCTGTAAATCATATCTCTTTTTCATAGTAATTTCTCTTAATGAAAAGGACTATAATATTTTTTCTTCTTTTTACTATTTCTTGTACACAAAATGATCCCAAATTTGGTGACCTACGCAAACTCATGATAAAGAATCAACTGCGAAGCAGAGGCATCAGTAACGAAGGTGTCTTGAAAGTGATGCACTCGGTGGAACGGCATAAATTTGTTCCGGAAAATTATCAAGACCGTGCCTATTCAGATGGTCCGCTTCCTATCGGCTATGGTCAGACCATTAGCCAACCTTACATTGTTGCTTATATGACAGAACAATTGCAGGTTTCATCTCAACATAAAGTTCTGGAGATTGGTACAGGTTCAGGATACCAGGCAGCAATACTGGGGGAATTGGCAAAACATGTGTTCACCATTGAAATTATACCGGAACTGGCTGAAAGAGCGAAAAATATCATCAATCATCTGGGATATAATAATATTACTGTCAGAGAAGGTGATGGATACAAAGGTTGGCCGGAGGAGGGACCATTTGAAAGGATCATAGTTACGGCCGCTCCGACGGATGTGCCTCAGACACTTGTAGATCAATTGGCCCCTGGTGGAAGAATGATCCTACCAGTAGGGGAGCAATTTTTCGTTCAATATTTATGGGTTATTGAAAAAGATAATCAGGAGGTAGTTACAAAGGAGAAAATTCTACCTGTGCGGTTTGTTCCTATGGTGAAAGAATAAGCTTCTATTATTAAAACAGGAATATGAAAAGAATAAAAACTATTGTTTTTCTTTTAATACCATGTATCTGTTTTGGGAAAAACGTGACCTTGGAAAGCAGGATCAACCCTCCGGCACGAGAACTTATGGATGTGGAAATCTTTGGAGATATCATGATTATACCGGGGAATTTGGATGGATACGATTTTTATGATATTTCCAACCCAACCGATCCAACAATTATTACCAATTTTGAAGTTCCCACGGGAAATCGAGCATTATCAGGGTTATGGGTATCTGCCACTGATAGTGTTGCTTATTTCACGTGCAGAACAAGACAGGATGGATCAGCCATTGTTGATTTTAGTGAACCAGAAAACCCTGTGTACGTTGGATCTCTACCCACTACGGGATCAAATATCAATAATCCATCTTTTGAAGGATCGGATATTTCTGGAGATAGGCTAGCTGTCGCCGCGCATGAAGATGGGGTATTTATTTTTGATATTTCTGATTTACTCGATCCTATATTGGTTCATATCATTCCATGTGATAATGCCTGGATAGTAGCATTTGTTGATTCAAATCAAATAGCAATAGGTAACGGTGAAAATGGTATTATTCTAACAGAGATTTCCTGTGTATCCGATACTTGCAATGACGTATCTTTTATAACCCAGGGTGCGGTAAAAGACCTAATTGTCCAGGATAGTATTCTCTTTATAGCAGAAGGATCCGGAGGAGTATCCGTCTATAACATTAGCAATATAAATCATCCAATTATTCTAGATGCCTATAATACTTCGGGACTGGCAAATAAGATTGCACTTTTTGACAACAATAAGGTAGCCGTATCAGACTGGTTAGATGTAAAAATTCTGGAATGGACCGGCGAAACTCTTGAATTGGTCGGTTATAAAAATACAGGAAAGAGGACCATGGCTATTGGAACCCGAGACACTGTTATTTTTTCTGCAGAGTGGCAACATTTACAAACATTCTCCTTTGGGGAAATTTCTGATACAGATATGGACATTAGTTCTTGGGATATTTCATTTCCTGAGTTAGAAATTGGCCAAAGTGATACATTTGATCTTTTAGTAGAAAATAATGGCCAATTTCCCTTAGGAATACCTCAGCCTGATATTAATCATTCTGATTTTCGAGCAGTTAATTTTCCTGATTATTTAGATCCAGGTGATTCAACTATCGCACAAGTGATTTATACACGTTCAGACCAGAATGCTTCCGGTGTAATGCAAATCTTATCAAATGATCCTGATGAATCAGAAATAACAGTACAATTGACAGGGAATTATGAAGGTGGTATCGTAGGTATCGAAGCACCTGATTTTACCCTGCCAATAGTGGCAAATGGATCCGGGGATTTTACCTTAAGTGATCATGAAGGTAAAATTGTGGTCATGGCCTTTTTCGCACCAGGATGACCTGTTTGTAGTCCGGAGTTATCGGATTTTGAAACGGCCATCTGGCAGAACTTTGATCATGACAGTGTGGTTGTTGTGGGTATCACTGCTGTGAATCAGAATCAGATTAATCAGTTTGTGGATGAAACAGGCATCACCTATCCAATCCTTAAAGATCAATCAAGCGGTGGCTCTGGACCAGGCGGTTTTGGTGGTGTGATCTATGATGAGTATTATATACCAAATCAGGGTTCACCCTATCCCAGGGATTTCATTGTTGATTATAGTGGTATGTTGGTGTATGCCAACAATGAAATAGACACTGAGTACATGTTATATATTATTGATGATTTAATGGCTGGGGAAGAACTCTACACGGATGAAATAAATCCTATCCCAGAAAAAATAACCCTTTTCCCGGCCTTTCCAAACCCCTTTAACCCGATCACCATGGTCCGGTTTGAGATAGCGAATGAGAATGTTCTGTCCCTTAGTTTGAATGTATATACTATAACCGGGCTACTGGTTGAAACTCTGGTGCGGGGGACAATTAAGCCAGGGGAATATGCATTTCCTTGGTATGCCAGTCAACATGCATCCGGCGTGTATATTATTTCTCTTGAATCAAATCTGGGTATTCAATCTCAAAAAATTATATTATTAAAATAATTTTTTCTATGAAACGAACAATTTTGATTCTGTTGTTCTTGCTCCTATCTATATCTGTAGCACAGGTTAAATGGTACAATGGAAACTTGAATGGAATCCAGGAATTAAGTATCAGTATCAATCTTGATGGGTTAACAGATGAACTTTGGCAGAAAAAAATACTGAATTTTATTGAATTGTCATTTTTACAAACTAAAATCAACGTTGATCAGGATATCCCAATTCCTCGTTTGGTAGTGGATATCTACGCTATTGATAGCAGGCCTGATGAAACTTCTTCCTATATGATCAATTATGCGATTTATGATTACGGTATATCGGAATCAGAATATATACGGTCCCTGGAAGACACGGTGATTGCCAGAAAACTAAGGACCTATAAGATATATGAACGGGAAATGTTGGGTCAATCTACCAGTGAAAATATCAGACTGGATATTGAAAAAGCGATCATGGTTCAGACCTCTCTATTTATTGATCAATGGTTCCGAGATAACCCTTTCAGTCAATTTTAAGCCCCAATAAAAATTAATAGTGCTTATTTGACTTAGTTATTCGTTGATGTAAATTTTTCTATCCGAGGAAGCTATGCGTCAACATAAGCTAACTACAATCCTTGTTCATGGGATAATAGTGGTGCTGGCCAGCAGTCAAATTGCGGCCATGCCCCTGAAAATAAAACCCAAGACATACAAAAAGAAAAAGAGCGCTCCACAAGAAACCGTTCAGGGAGTCAGGGACCAGACTCAAATATCTGCAGCTGTTTCTATAAAAACGGGAACGAATCTCGCAATCTTTGAGTTTGAAGGGAAGGGGATATCTGTGCCCCTAGCGACCCGAATGACTGAAGAATTTCGTAATACAGTTCGGCACCTGAATATTTTTCATGTTCAGGACCGGGGTCTGACACAGCGTATAAATATCCTACGTCCTGAATCAGATGATTACTGGGATTGCTGGAATAAGGATTGTGCTGTGGAAAGGGGAAAATTACTTGGTGTTAATTATGTTATTGCAGGCACCATTGAAGATGTTGACGAAAATCAATACCTGATCAAGGGTAGGCTCTATTCTGTTGACCTGGAATCACTGATGAATGATTTTTCATTGAATAGTATGGGGATTACAGACAGCCTCTTGCTGGGTATGAAGAAACTGGCTTACGATGTTAGTGGGCTTCCTGTCCCAGATACACTATCTGTAGGATCGGATACGACAAAGGTCGTTGACATGACGGTTAAAAAGGAAAAATACCGTTTCCAATTTCCCGATATTGATATACCAGACAAGATTAAATCTCTAGTATTATCGACTGTAGTTCCAGGGACAGGGCAGATGTACTCCAAACGAAAATATGTAGGCATGGGTTTTTTGGCCACAGAACTAACCTTGGGAGGATTTATGTTCATTTGGAGCTCTGACTATAAACAATCCTGGGGAGGATTCCAAAATACCTATAATAGCTATCAAAATTTAACAGATCCTAAGGAATTGCTCGAGCTCAGACCCGATATTATTCGTTATGCCAGGGAAACAAAACGATATAATAACTTGATGAGAAATGTACGCAATCTTGGATTGGGAATTTGGGCTGTAAATATGATCCATGCCTACATAGTGGGTCCTGAAGAGCCCTATGAAGGAAATATTCTTTTTGGTTCAGAATATGATGATGATAGCCAAAGCGGTTCGGGACCTGGCATGACAGCTTGGGATGTGGCTTCAGGATTTGGTGTCCGAGGCATGCTACTTAGGCCATTCGTAAAAAGTACCGTTCTAAAAAATTACAGGAACCACACCAGTGGTGGTTTTAAAATAAAAACGCCCCTAGGATTCACCCTGGGGCCAATCCGTACATTCGTGCAGTATGAGATCACTAATTATACATTTGATTTACATAACTATGATAATGAAAATGTAATTAGTGGATTTAACCGTGCTACAATTATAAATATCGATTACAGTAATCTTTTTCCGATTGGGGGAAAAAATGTGGAAAAGAGTATATTGTTTGGACCTACCAGATCAAAAGATGGTAATGGTTTTATGACAGGCATGGATATCGCATTTAAAATTGATGCTACCGTACCTTTTTATATCTCTTTCTTTGGGAGAACAAATTCGATAAAAAATCCAGTGCATGGTAATATGTTTTGGATGACTGCAGGAGCGAATCTGGGTGTTGATATACCCTAAAAGGATCAGCATCATACTGGTAGCATTGGCTTTTTGCTGGTTTGCGTGTGAAGATGCGGAATATCAACTGGATAATTTGAGTGATCCGTTCAACCTAGGTTTAACACCGCCTGCCATATTCTTTCATCCATCAAGCTTTAGTATTGGAGTAAATGATACTTTTTCGGTAAAACTGTATAGCTATGATCTCCCTGATGCGGCAGGAGCCCATCTGGAGGTCCTCTATGATCGGGGAAAGCTCAGTGTTGATTCTGTTATAACTGACACATTATTCCAAATCGAAACCGATCCGCTCTTATTTACTGATGATGCTGAAGGAGTGCTAAATGTGTTTCTTTTTTCTATGCCTACACAGACTGTTGAGAACGTATCCGGTACAGATGCGATGGCCAGGGTATTTTTTAATGTTATTTCCCCGGGGATCTCTGAATTGGAGTATGGAGATTCCACCCGGATTGTGAATGCGCAAAATATTCCTGTGCAAATAAAAAGCTATGGAAAGGCAGTGGTTGATGCGCAATAACATAATTCTGTGTTTTCTGTTGAGTGTTTTTGCACCCAATATAATTTTTTCTCAACAGAATAATAGTTTTAATTTTCAGACAAATGGTGCGAACGAAGATTTTGTAACTATAACTTCGAATGCCCAGCTCCAACCTTCAGCAGGTATGACACTGGAAGCATGGGTCAAGCCAACAGAAGATCCTGCAACCTATGATAGGAATGGTATCATATCTTATTTTACTCTTGATGGCCCAACCACTGAATCAGGATTCGCTTTTATTTACACTGGAGGGAAATGGCGCTTTGTTGTTATTACGGCAAACGATGAAGATGTTTTTCCACAGCTCGCAAGCTGGCCCGGGGTTGATATACCATATGATGGTGATACATGGACTCATATTGCCGGAACCTATGATGGCGCAAATGCAAGAATATTTAAAAATGGAGTGTTAGAGGAAAGTTATAGTGCTGCAAACGTTGGTGGAGCTATAGTATGGGAAGATATAAATACTGATTTTTATATTGGAAGATATCTAGACAATAATAAAGCCTTTAAAGGTTCTATAGATGAAGTCCGACTATGGGAGATAGCGAAATTAGATAATGAAATACAAGCTTCAATGAATAGTACGATTGATGTAAATGAAGCAGGTTTGATTGGGTACTGGAAATTTGATGATAATCAATCAACAACTGTTGTTGACTATGCAGAAGGTTCAGCTTCGCCTGGACAAAGTCCTGGAACCTTGACCAATAATGGTGATGGTGGATGGGATACAGATGTATTTGCTCCAACAGGCCCCTGTTATGATCTGGAATTAACGGAAGAAAATTTTCCTTATAATCACTTGGCTAACCTTGGTGAATCAACAAGTGATTATGATTTTTCAAATTTATTAAATAGTAGTGGGGAAACAGTTAATAACGCAAATGGGAATGATTATACCTATAAATTAACTTTAAGCCAGGCTGCAATAATTTATGTGACCACCTGTGATGCTTTGACAACCGTTGATATTCAGATTGCTGTTTTTACTGAAGATTGTGATAATTCATCATGGATTCTATTTCAGGATGATTCAACCACTCCCATTTATTATCCTGATAGCACGGGTGCTGCCTATCAATTCGAATGTGTTTCGGGGTTTGAAGCTAATCCCTATTATGCGAATATGTTACCGCGGTTAGTCTTAGAAGCTGGGACCTATTATATCACAGTCGATGATCGTGCCGCTAATAATGCAGAGAATGCAACAGTGAAAACTTGGTTTGGTTATTCACTAATTGTTGATTCAACAAACCTAGCGGGTGAACTGAATAGTGTAGACTACTACTTTAACCAGACTGTTTATGGCGGGGACTACCCTGATGTGTATGCTGGTAATGGTACAGGACTGGAAACATCAGATTTCAATATTTCTATTACACCCAATGGCGGGACTGCTACTTCTGCATCTTTCCCATCCATCACAGATTTACTGGGTGCTGGGCTAAGTGGCGGTGAAACCAGCGTAAGGCTTAATATATCATATAATAATGCACCGAGCGGTACAGAATCTGCTAACATAGCTCCCGCGTCTGTTAGTTCTGTTTTTAATGGAATAGGTGTACCATTATTAAATGTGGAAGGCATTCAATTCGATTTGCTGGATCTGGTGCCCCCTGTAACCACCTTTAATCCTAATAATGGAGATACACTCCTTCCGACAGATCCAATTATAATTACTTTTAGCGAAAGGATTTACTTAGCGCCGGCTGGAGGAGACCCAGAGAGTGATAATATTGATGTATCTTTTAGTCTGGCCTATACGGATGGAGCACAGGAAGCGATTCTTTTTAATGCAGTCATAGATCCTGCAGATCTTCAAGTAACTATTACACCTAATAGTAATCTTACAGAGCTTCGCACTGGCCAGGTGATAATTAGTGCAAATGCTTTTCAGGATGGAGGTGAAAACACGGTGGGGTTAACCAGTTCGAGCTTTTTGGTGGCAGATGTGACACTGCCTATTGTAGACAGTACCTTCAAAAGTGCAGATAATTCCTATATTAATTTTTATTTTAGTGAAGCTGTTTACACGCAGGGTAACGGATCGGGCATCCTTGCATCGGAAGATTTTGGAGTTACTTTCACCACTGCGGCTAACGCCACCAGTGCTACTATTACTTCTATAACCCAGACAAATGGAAATGCATTGGATGGTGGAGAGTTAAATGCACGACTCTATTTTTCTTATGATAATCCTTCCAGCGGTACAGAAGTAATGACAGTAGGCCCAGCTACAAGTCAGGTTTTTGATGGTTTTGGAAACGCAATGAATGCAACTGCAAACCTGCAAACATTCAACCTAAGTGATATATTGGTTCCTTCAGTATCATTCGATCCGATTGATGGTTCAAGCGATCTATTGCCTAATGGAAATATCACTATTACTTTCACCGAAGCTATCTACCTAGCGCCTGGAGGAGGAAATCCTAATAATGATAATATTGATGCATTTTTCAGTCTAGTCTATACGGATGGTGATCAGGAAATAATTGAATTTGATGCTGAAATTAATGGTGGTAAAACTGTTATAACTATAAACCCTGGTACTACTCTCACAGAGCAACGAAGTGTTCGACTTGGATTTGGTGGCAATCTTTTCTCTGATCAAAATAACAACACAATATCTTCAAGCTTTAGTGTAGATTACACCGTTAAAGATATTACACCGCCAACAGTAGAAACTTCCACCCTGGCAGTCGCTAACGCCTATATACTATTCAATATAAGTGAAGGGATTTTTACGAATGACGATGGTTCTGGTCCAGTGCAGCCTGAAGATTTTAACGTTGTTTTTAATAGCAATGGTGGCAATGCTACCAGTATGAGCGTTATCTCTACAACAAATTCGGATGGGTTAATACTAGTGGGAGGAGAATCAATAATTCGATTGGGTATTTCTTTTGATAATCCTCCATCGGGTGTAGAGACCGCTGTAGTGTCTCCAGCGGGAATTTATGATCAGGGTGGTAATGTATTGGATCCTAGCACCAGTGGACAGTCATTTTCTTTTTATGATCAGTTATCACCTAGCCTTATTATTACAACAAATCCTCAGGCTATTGAAGGTCTTGTATATCCTCAAATAGATTTTCTCCTTACATATTCTGAAATAGTAAAAAACAGCAGCAATACCGACCCAGATGCAGCACAGATAGCAGCGATTATAACTTTAGCCTATTTAGACGGCGAGCAGGAAAATATACCGTTTTCAGGATCTATTAATGCCAGTAATACTATAATTACAATTAATCCAAATAATGATATGGAAGAATGGCGGCCTGTCCGAATCAATGTTGTAAATGGATTGCAGGATACTTTAGGCAATATTGCCAATGGTTCTTCGGCTAGTTACCAGACGCGAGATGTCACACCACCTAGTTTGCAAAATGGTATTCTGGATTCAGCTAATACAGGAGTGAATATTATTTCTTCCGAAGGACTGTTCTCAACTGAAAATGAATCAGGTGGTATAACAGGATCTGATTTTGAGATTATTAGTTTTTCTACTAATGGAGGGAATGCCGATACAGTCATTATTAATTCATTAACAAGCTTTTCTGGTGTACCTCTAATCGGTGGTGAAGTAGAGATTAGAGTAAATCTGACACCAGATAACACTCCCGCAGGTACAGAAACATTTAGTCTTCGTCCCGTTGCTGGAGAGGTTTTTGATCGTGGTGGTAACATATTGGATCCGAGCGAAAATACTCAATCTTTTACATTATATGATTTATTATCACCTACGGTGAGATTTGATCCAGCGCCAGATTCCCTTATTTATCCATCAGAGACATTTATTCTTACCTTTAGTGAACCTATCGTTAAGCTTGATAATTCTGCCGTGATCAATGCTAATCTAGATTTTATGTTGCAACTAACATACACTTCTGATGCAGGTGAAAATATTGAGTTTCAAGCTTCGATTAACTCGATGAAAACTGTAATTACAGTTGTACCGAATACTGAACTTGATCAGCAACGTTCACTGCGGGTTTCCTTTGACACTGTATTTATGGATGGCGCCGGAAATACGGTCAACCCTATTGGTTCAAATTATACGGTGAGGGATATTACAACTCCATCTATTGATAGTTCCACGTATGCAATAGATAACACTCATATCACCATTTTATTATCAGAAGGTGTCTATGGGGACGCAGCTGCGACATCGGGGCTGGATACAACTGATTTTGAAATTATGTTTCAGGCAAACAGAAGCGGTGCAGACTCAGTATTGATTGAATCCATAACTAATACATCAGGTACACAATTACTTGGCGGAGAGAGTGCTGTCCAGGTAAACCTGCTTATTATGGGTTCCCCCAACGGGAATGAAACTGTAGTGGTCAGCGCAGTAGATAATGCCATCTTTGACCATGTAGGCAATGTGATGAATTCCAGCGAGATTACCACCAGTTTTTCCCTTACCCCTGCACCGGTGGTGCTTTCATCTGCTCTTTCTGCTGACAATACTTACCTGCAGCTGAATTTCAATGAAAATATTTTTAGTACCCATGATGCAGATGAAGATGTTGGTATACAGGATTTTGTGCTGCAATACAATCCTAATGGAGGGAATTGTACAGAAATGTCCATGAATAGTATAGTCAATACCAGCAGTGGTTCGTTAATTAATGGTGAAGATTCAATACGGGTCCAGTTTATTCTCAGTGCCACACCCAGCGGAGTAGAAACCTTTACTCTATCTCCAATGGATGATGAAGCAGTATTTAATGTATTGGGTGTATACATGGATCCTCAAACGATCCTGGGTCCCTATTCACTTTTTGATTTATTGATACCCACTTTTAGTTTAAATATTGGGGATGGTGCCCAAAATATTAGTAATGATACGAGCCTAGTAATTACTTTTTCTGAACCGGTCCGCAATATAGATAATTCCAGCCTGAATAATGCTAATATAGATGATCATGTCACTCTTTTTAATATTACTGATTCAATTGATATCACTTTTAATGCATCAATAGATACAAGCAAAACTGTTATTACGGTTGTACCAGCGGACACCTTTCAAAGTGAGCACCAGATCCGACTTATTATGGATAATTTATTTGAAGATTTGGCAGATAATACTATTGAAGGGGACACCACCGTTATTTTTACCATCCGAGATTATATCTCCCCAGCAATTGACACTGTGACACTGGCTGACGATAATACTTACTTGGATATTTATTTCACAGATCAGATATATTCGTCAGACAGTAGCACAGGGGTACCACTTTTAGAAGATTTCAGTCTGCAGTTTCTATCGAATGGAGGCAATGCAACACAGGTTAATCTGGTTGCGGTTAAGACTTTGGCTGGTAATAATCTCGTCGGTGGTGAAACAAGTATGAGATTCATTTTGGAGTTTGATAACAATGCTAATGGCAAAGAATATATTCTTCTTCAACCAGCAACAGCTTCATCCCTATATGATGAATCAGGTAATGTCATGGCAGCTGATGCATCTACTGATACCTTGTATCTTAACGATATTTTAGTGCCTACGATTGATACATTAAATATTTGGCAGGGGGATTATGTTGGTATCAATGAATCTACCAGTATTGGTCTTGTATTCTCTGAGCCTATAGACAGTATTAATTATTCACTGGCTAGTAGAAGGGATACATCTTTTTCTTTTGATGCGATGTTCACATCCGATTCCCTGACTTTAATTTTACATCCACCGCTTATGAGTCTGGATACTATAGATTTGGAGATTTCTGCTCTAATTGATATGGCGGGCTTATCTACAGTTGCAATATCCTATCGTTTTTTAACTCCGGCCCTTGGAGATTACAATACACCGCCCAATGATACCATTAACCTTGAAGACTTGAATAACTTCATTGAAGCCTGGAGCAATGATGATTTTTCCAAAGAACTAGGTCCAGTTACGGGGGAATTCCCTCACTTTAAACTTCATAAGGATGAAAATTTTGGCCTAGATGATGGTATGGTTTTTACCCAGATGTGGCGTTGGTCTTTGCAACGATTTGGAATCATGGAACTAGCTCGGCAGGTTTCAGAAATTCCTGCTGAATTTTTTATTAATAATCAGACAATAACCATCTTTCCGCCGTTGGATGCATACTCCGGACAAATTATTGTTCAATACAATAAAGACGAGTGTAAAATTATTTTACAAAATCCTCCATCCAGCAAGAAAGGGATGTTCCTTTCCAGTGCTGATATGATTCCGGGGAAATTGCTACTTGAATATAGCCACAGGGAAGAAAATGCATACCCTATACATTTTCGACTTGATGAAAAATATACACAAGATCCTAGCATTGCCATCCGCTATGCTTTTATGGATAGGAATGCAAATTTGATCAGTCAGGGTGATTCCACCATTAATTTCAATCAAATACCGGAGTCCTTTACTCTGCACCAGAATTTTCCCAATCCTTTTAATTCTTCTACCAGAATCTGGTATGACCTGCCCCTGCCATCCGAAGTTCGGATCGATATATTTGATATATCTGGCCGCTCAATAAAAAAACTGGTACAAGGTGAATTTCAGGCCGGGTCCTTTTTTGTAGACTGGAGTGGCGAAAATAACTTGAATGAAAAGGTGAGTTCTGGTATTTATTTTTATCGCATAACAACTGGTGATTTCAATCAATCTATAAAAATGGTATTAATAAAATAATTGCTTCATCTATTGCCCTGTTTTTGATTGTGGAAGTACATTTAGGCGATTATGAAAAAAAGTACCACTATTCAAGAACTCCAAAAAGAATATAATCCGCAAGAGATTATCGATGCGGTTGAAGAATCGTTCCAAAAACATCGGGCAAAGCTAGTTTCTATTATAGGGCATTCAGACAGCCCTATCTTAAACTATAATCAAAATCAACAGATTTCATTTTTGGAAACCGATCAGGATCAGAATACCATTATTGATGAAGTAGTTGAATCCTTAAAGGATGCCGTTTATTTCATGACACTAAATAAAAAAGAACGTACCCTGATAACCCAGAGAATGCGTTCCTATGAATCTGGATATGTGAATGCTATTTTAAAACGAATTAATTATTTTGAGTGTAGCGGAAATATAGCTCCTGTAGGCAATAACGTTTGACTTCTGTAACTCTACGAAGGTGAATTTAAATATGGTATATTGCTGAGGTTGCAGTAAGGAAATTTTATGGCAGAGACACTGGTTCAGAAAATTATTGCAAATGCTGCTGGAAAGAGCTTAGTGCTACCTGGTGAAATTGTTACATGCCGGGTTGATTTAGCCATGATGCATGATTCTGGTGGACCAAGACGCGTAAAGCCAATTCTTGAAAAGTTAGGAGTCGGCGTTTGGGATCCCGAAAAAGTTATCTTGATTTCTGACCATTATGTGCCTGCTTTTGATTCGGAAAGCGCCGAAATCTTAAGCCTAACGAGAACATTTGCTGCCGAGCAACATCTACCGCATTTTTACGATATGCAGGGCATTTGCCACGTTGTTTTGCCGGAGAGAGGTCATTTAAAGCCAGGCATGTTTGTTGTTGGTGGCGATAGTCATTCACCTACGGGAGGTGCATTTGGATGTTTTATGTTCGGTGTTGGGGCAACGGATATGGCCGGGGTGCTCGCCACCGGCAAAACGTGGATCCGCGTGCCTGAAACTATCCGAATCGACGTTTGTGGCAAACTACCACTTGGAGTTAGTGCCAAAGATGTTATGCTTTCTTTGTGCGCCCGTCTTGGTATGGATGGAGGAAAATACCAAGTTATAGAATATGCGGGGGATACAGTATGGGACCTTCCCGTGGCAGAGCGCATGACATTATGTAACATGGCAGCAGAGCTTGGAGCCCAGACAGGTATAATTGCGGCAGATCAAATAACAAACAAATTTCTTTCTGATATTGGGATAAGCTCTGAAAATACGAACCGTTGGCAAGGAGATAGTAATGCGAAATTCCTTGATCACCATCGGATTGATGTTGAAACACTGGAACCCCAAGTGGCAGTTCCCCATAGCCCAGCAAATGCGGTTAATGTAAAAGAGGTTGCTGGGACAAAGATAGACCAAGCATATATCGGAGCCTGCACCGGTGCTAAACTTACCGACTTACAAATGGCTGCTGCGATTTTAAAAGGTAAAATTGTTGATAGTAATGTGAGACTG
>CAJWLO010000062.1 GCA_913043235.1 uncultured Fidelibacterota bacterium | reverse complement strand
AGGAGACCTCTAAGCGTCTGATGAGCATTGTGTTGCGGGAAATTGGTCACTTGAACCTTTGGATCAACGATTTTCTGGAGTTTTCCCGTCCGTCTCATATTGAAAAACACAGCGTGGATATCACGCGTATGTTGAAGGAGACCGTCGAGGCCTTCGAGCATGATGACGCAATGGAAAACAGCAGTGTCGGAGTGAATGCTCACCAGCAGTGGTTTGTGAAGGGAGATCCGGTTCGGTTGAAACAGGTGTTTTGGAATTTATTGAAAAAAAAGTAAAAGTTTTGAAATCACACCTTTTCTACATGGCTCTAACATATTTAAAAAAAGGCGATAGAGAAACGGCACAGGTAAAATTAAAAGAAGCCCGGGCCATCACAGGCATGAATATAGAATCTTTTATAAAATCCGAACCTTACGAGAATCAGGAACGGATTAAAGACCTTCAAGCAGATCTGGATTCCATTAATAATTAAATATCTAGTTTCCACGGGTAGATTAAACCCATTAAGGAGACTATGAATAAAATCATATTTATCTTGCCAGTACTGGCAATAATGTTTGGTTGTCTGCCAAAATTTCTCACAAGGTCGTCAATGGGTGAAGCACTAAAAGAACCCAAATCCTTCCCAGAATTAAGTGAACGCAACCGGCTTTTGGGCGCTTTACTGCCAGAAAGGATATGTTATGATATTCAGCATTACCACATCAATCTAGATATTGATCCAAATCTAAAATACCTTAAAGGGTACGTGGATATAATTGCTGTAGCAGTATCTGATTTTACATTATTGCAGATTGACCTGGCCAAATCCATGCAACTAAACGGTGTATATTACCTAGATAATATACTTAATACGACCCGTGTCGAAGACGCAGTTATGGTAGAATTCCCTCCTATGAAACAAGGTACCGAATTCAAGTTTCGTGTAGCATACGAGGGGCAACCACAAGTAGCAAAAAGACCACCGTGGGACGGGGGTTTTGTGTGGGAAAAAGATAAGAAAGGACGTCCCTTTATCTCAGTAACATGCGAAGGTGACGGTGCCAACCTATGGTGGCCATTAAAAGATCATATTGTTGATGAACCTGACAATGGTGCTAAAATGACCTTTACAGTTCCGGAAGATTTATTTTGCGTTAGCAACGGCCGACTTACTAGCACAATCCCGGGAACGATTTCTGGTAAGAAAGTATATAACTGGGAAGTTATAAATCCAATTAATAACTATAATATATCCGTGCAGTTAGGACATTATGTGCTCATCCAGGACACCATCAATCATAATGGCCAGATTGATACTCTTAACTATTATGTGCTGGATTACCACGAGGAAGTTGGGCGAAACCATTTTAAACAGGCCAAGAAAATAATACGTTTCTTCGAAAAATATTTTGGAGAATATCCTTGGTGGGAAGACGGCTATAAACTGGTGGAAGTATCCTACCTGGGTATGGAGCACCAATCTGCTGTTACCTATGGCAATTCTTGGAATAATTGGGGAGGCACACAGACTTGGACTAGTCAATATTACGGCATCATTGACGGTCTTTTATTCCACGAAACTGCCCATGAATGGTGGGGTAACAGTGTCACCGCCGCAGACCCTGCCCACATGTGGATCCATGAGGGAATGGCAGTATACAGCGAAGCAGTATTCATCGAAGATCAGCTTGGATATAATGTGATGATAGATTTTTTGTTATCAAGGCGAAAATCAATCAATAATAAACAGCCTATTGTGGGACCGGAAAATGAAAATTATTGGTCCTTTGGGGATTCCTATACAAAAGGTGCTTGGGTTCTGCATACTCTTCGCCATGTAATAGATAATGACAAACTCTGGTGGCATATTTTAAAATCATTTGCTTTAGAAAATATATCGAACCATGTAAAAACAATTGATTTTCAACTGCATGTAAATACAATGACAGGTAAAGATTTTTCCTATTTTTTTAAACAATATTTTTATGACCATAGGCCCCCTGAACTACAGTATTATCAAATTGACCATAAACTCTATTACCGCTGGGCCAATGTAATCCCGGACTTTACCATGCCCCTGGATGTAAACATAAATGGTGTTGAAAAAAGAATTTATCCCACAAACAAAGTCCAGGAGCTTAAGATTCCAGAATATTCCGTTATTATTTTCAGAGACTGGGAATTCCTGATCAACATAAAGGAACAATCCGAACTTGATGGATAGTCCCTGGAAAATTATCTGATTTCTTTAAACAACATGATAATTATTTATATCACAATCAACAATGTTTAGATTTATACCACTATGAATCACACTGTATCGATATTACTATTCATAGCTTTCCTTTCTGCCCAAGATATAACCATTGCTGTATTAGATTTTAATGGTAAAGGCGTATCACAGTCTGAAGCGAGCACACTGACAGATCGATTTCGCGATGAAATATTCAAAATTGGAGATTACAGTTTGATCGAAAGGGAATTGATGGAGAACATTTTAAATGAGCAAAACTTCCAGCAGTCTGGTTGCGAATCTGACGAATGTGTGGTAGAAGTTGGTAATATATTAGGTGTACAACAAATTGTGGGTGGTAGTATAGGAATGGTTGGAGATGTTTTTTCTGTATCCGTTCGGATTATAGATGTGGAATCAGGTAAAGTTCTTAATATTGCAAATTATGATCACGTGGGCGAACTGGAGTATTTGTTAACATCTGGAATGAAATCACTAGCTAAGGATTTAATTGTATCCAATCATCTTCTGGCAGGAAAGAAGAAAGAAGTTTTAACCATAGAGACTGAAAAAGTACTTATTGAGATTATGCAGGATCAAGAGCCCGAAGTCGCGATCGAATCAATGAAAGGAGATTGTTTTAAAGATGGATATGACTCTGGTTTATTTGTAAATAAATATGGTGCTTTATTCTGGGGATTAGTTGGTGGTTATACTGGGGGATTAGTTGGCGGTTATATGGGTAGCTCTTTCGGTTGGTGGGTTGTACGGAGTATTTTAGCGTCAAGCAACCCGCAGCCGCCAGATTTAGAGGTTAATACGCTTGATACTGATTGTAAAAATGAATATAAAAAAGGATTTAAAGACGCTGCTATAAATGGTAAAAAATCATCGGTAACATCCGGATGTCTGATTGGTTTATTGTTTACCGTATTCACGTAATGACCGTGGTTAATCTCTATAGAAAGTTAAATAACTTACAATAACACCCTGGTTAAGCAATATCAACCCAATAACTATATCCTGTGCCATTGAATTCCATATAAACTCATTTCCTGTCCATTTAAATCCGCATAGTATACCATAAATAAGTATGCCGAAAATAGGAAAATATTTACTTGCTTGTTTATCAGCGCTCTTTAATTTGTCTACAAATCCCATTCTTAACTCCTTTTAGTTTTTAAGAAATTCTAATAAACCCCATAAATTTGCACCAAACCGATTATTAATTTTAATCATTATTATTCAGTAGCTATGATTGAATACTAATAAAAAGATCTCAAAAGCGTCATGGTAATCCAGATTGGGAATTTGGATTATTTAGTAATCATAATATACTATATTTGAAAGCAATGAGTAGTATTTAGGGGTTTATTATTCCAATGGATGTTGGATAGATTTAGAGCATGGTTAGATATTATCTATTTATATTATTTATTGGGAGTTCCTTGGGGCAGGTTACTGATGAATTAGAAAATCTATATACCCAAAAGGGGCGATTCAGAATACAACCAAGCAATATTTATAATAGTGAAGGAAACTGGTATAGCGATAATAAAAAACCTTATACTGGGAAGTTAGAAATTTATTCTAATAAATTAAAAGAATATAGAGTGGCCGAATGCTCGATCTCTGACGGTTTGAAAAATGGAATTTTTATTCAATATAGTAGTAACAAAGAAAAATTACCTGGTATCGTTGGTTTATTCGTTAATAATAAAAAAGAAGGTACCTGGACTAGAATGGAACCAGATATTAATTATCAGAATCAATCATGGGAAGATTCAAAATTACAGTTAATAACCAGTATTGATTATCGTGATGGAATAAAACATGGGTCTACAATAATTCACAGGGCTAGTCTAGAACGTTACGGTTATATACATCAACCTAGGAAGGATATAATTTTTCAAGGTCAATATTCTAATGGTGAAAAAACAGGTGAGTGGTATTATAGTGACTACACAAAAGAAATAACAGGGATGACATTTTACTGGTCAAGAAAACAAATATATAAAAATAATAATTTAATTGAGAATAAATGTCGAGAACCTTGGGGTAAGAATGTTGATTGCGAAAAATATGAGCAAGACAATTTAGGGAAGATAAATCTATTATCATCTCTGGATAAACAGGTAATCAAAACGAAAGATCCAATTATTGCGAATAAGGTAGTTATAAAAGACGATAGTGGTATTGATGTAGAAATTGATATTAATGAATTTGTTTATCATATAAATAACTATCATCAATCAATTGTTAGCATTCATAGAGAAAATGGGCATTATTTCAGTGTAAATGATAAATTGCGAAAAATGTTAAATAGCTTATTGGAATCGCATAATTAATAGCTTTATTCAAAAAACATTTATTCTAATCATTTACGATAAAAATCTTTTCCCGCTACATTTTATGTTTACAATAATATTGTAACTATATTATTGTTATAAAAAGAGAGGATAATCATGAAAAAAATAATTCCCTTGCTATTAGTCATGCTTGGTTGCAGTAATGTTGTTGACTCAGTAGTTGAATCAAGGTTAAAAGCTATCGCAGATGCTTACTCTAACGAAGATATTGAATATCTTGTGAATAATGTGACGAAAAATTTTGTTCGTCATATACCAAATGATATAATGATCACGGGTAAAGATGAATATAAAGATTACTTGACTGATTTTTTTCAGGCAAATGACAATATAAAGATTGAAATGTTGGATTATGTTTCTAGTGGAAACAAGGCTGCCGTTCGGTGGAAATACAGATCAGACGCCGTTAATAAATCTAAGTATTCAACCATAGACCTTACCGGTAGTAAAGTAGAATTACATGGTATGGATATGTTTTATTTATCTGGCACAAAAACAGCGGAAGATTTTGCATCCTGGGATAATCTGAAAATGGCACAGGGTGCTGGTTATACATTGTTTAAAGAAGGCAGACACTACCGAGTGACAACCTATGAATTTGATCCACAAAAATTTGATGATATGATAGCGTACGCAGACGGCATAAAAGATGATGTTAACAAAATAGAAGGACTTAGTTTTGCACATGTTTGCAGGACGGGTGAAAACACAGCAACCATAATTGCTCAATATAATAATGAAGAAGCAATGCTTAATGCTACGCCAAAATTTCGTGAGATTATGGGAGGCATGAGACAATTTTTCACTTCTCCACCAATTCCAGTTGGTGCTGAAATTATCTGGAAAAGCAATAATTAGTTGATTAACAATTGTTCAATTGAAAAACCCCGATCAACCAGGATTTTTCAATACTAGATTGGAGAATAGATTTAATCATGAGCACCGCTGTTACATAAATAATAATCTCTAAAATATGACTATGATCAGATTCCCAATTATTATGGTTTGTATCATTTCCAGTATGGTATTATGTCAGGTCGCGGAAAGGATAAAAATATCTGATGGTCGCTACGTCCAATTAAACCTTAATGGGACATATAGTATACTTGAGAAAAAAACGATAATTAAACGTACTCATGATCAGTTAACACGCTGGCTTAGTGGAAAAACTATTGCTGAAGTAAGGCAGATGCTTGGCGTTCAACCATGGGTCTCTGAAACCAATTCGACCGTAATAAATGAGGATGGCACTTTTTTTTATCCCTATGGTATATCAAGTAAGGTGGCGAAAGGATCATATCTTTACTACAGAAATTTTTCGCAAATCTTATGGAATCCGGATGTTGAAAGATATGAAAATTTTTACATTCATTTTTATCAGGGAAAATTCTTTACAATTCAATTAGGACCAGAGGATACATGGATTGCAGACATAAAGTGAAAATACTAATTTGAATATAATTTAGGATCCCAGGCAATAATGTGTTTATTGATTTCTCACCAAACAGCTGAATATTCTTCTATGATTCTTCCATACTTAATCGAGAGATTATTTTTCTATTATTTCATATTTTATAAGATCAAATAATGAATATCAATAAAACTATAGTGTTACCAGGTTTTTTATATATTTCTCTGGCTTTTTCCTCTGGATTAACAAAAACTGAAAAAAAGATTAAAAACTATATTATAAAACATACCGAAGAAGCAATAACACTAGTTGAAAATGTGGTTAATATCAATAGCGGAACTCTTAATATTGCTGGTAATAAGGCTGTCGGAAATATATTTCAGGCTGAACTGGATCAACTTGGGTTTAACACTTACTGGGTTACTTACCCTGCAAATATTAAGCGTTCTGGCCATCTTTTTGCAGAAATGCGTGGTGGAAAAGGACAAAAAATCGTTTTGATAGGTCATTTGGATACAGTATTCGAACCGGACAGTCCATTCCAGAAATTTACGCGAGACGGAAATACAGCATATGGTCCTGGTGTTTCTGATATGAAAGCAGGGGATGTGTCCATGATCTATATTATGAAAGCACTTGATCATATAGGCACTCTTAAGGAAATGAATCTAACACTTGTCTTTATTGGAGATGAAGAAAAAACAGGCGGTCCGCCATCTATTGTTCGGAAAGAATTAATCGAAGCCGGAAAATGGGCGAATATTGGGCTCGGTTTTGAAGGAGCACATGGACTAAATACGGGAACCGTTGCCAGGCGAAGTTCTTCATCCTGGCGTTTATCAACTACGGGTATACAGGGGCATTCTTCACAGATATTTAAGGAAAAGCTAGGTTACGGTGCTATTTTTGAGGCATCCCGTATCCTAAATACCTTCCGAAATGATCTGGTTGGGGAGAAGTATTTATCTTTTAATCCCGGTATTATTGTTGGCGGTACTGATGTTGATTATAATTACGTAACGGCTCGGGGAACAACATTTGGGAAAACAAATGTAGTTTCTCAGGCAGTTACAGTACACGGCGGAATCAGAGCTATATCCTCGGAACAGTTAGACAAAGCCATGGACCGTATGAAAAATATAGTATCTCAAAATTTACCTGGTACAACAGCGAATATTACGTTCAGAACCAGTTATCCACCCATGACCCCCACAAAGGCAAACTATACACTTCTGGATAAATTCGAGGCTGTGAATATGGACCTTGGATGGGGTGAACTGGAACCTCTTGACCCTGGTAAACGAGGTGCGGCAGATATATCCTTTGTAGCGCCCCATGTGGATGCTTGTCTCGCGGGGATGGGCCCTGATGGCTATGGTGAACATTCGGTTAACGAAAGTTTAGACTTAACATCATTCCCAAAAACTACAATCCGTGCTGCAATATTGATCTATCGTTTAACACGGTAATTTTTCTCGTTATGCATAGTTTTTTCATTTCGGTGTTTTTAGGAATATTATTACCTAATATAATCACTTAGTTTTAACTAATATATACTACAATAAATATAAGGAGATTTGATATGTTAAGATTACTTACCACAGTATTATGTTCTTCAGTAATTCTCTTCCTATCTATCAGTGATAAACTCTATGCACAGGACAGTCCTGACAGGCATGTTTTTACTATCACAAAATACAAATGGAGAAAAAATATTGATGCAAAATCTACGATGCTTGATTCTCTGAATAAGCTCGAATATGAAAATGTTATTAATAAAAATAAATATATAGTTAGTCGTAGAGAAATGTCACATATGATGACAGAAGATTCTCAGGATTATCTCGTTTTAACAGAATTTAAATCTATAGAAGATTGGGATAAATCAAGTGAAGAGAATACAAAACTTCGAAAAAAATGGTTAAAGACAGATGAGAAGATTAAAGAATTTTATGATAATTATCGGTTGTTCTTTGAAAGGTGGCACGGTGATTATATGTATTCTGAAATGCCAAATACCGGGAAATAAATTTTATTTTTTATCTAAAAACAATAAACCCTGGTTGACCGGGGTTTTTTGTTTTTAGAAACGGTGTTACTTTCACGTATTAGGCTAAAAATGTTATTAATATAATATGTAAAATAGGTTTTCTCTTTATGAACGAATTCATAAGCACCAAAAGGATTCATTTAAGAAAATTTAAAAAAGAACAAGTTGAGTTACTTTATCAGCTTAATGGCGATCCTGAAGTTATGAAATACATAACTCCGGGAAAGGCAATGACCTTTAATGAAGTAAAATTAAGGTCGATACCTAGGATCATGAAATCATATAGTAATGGGAAAGATTTTGGTATTTTTCCAGCTTATCTCAAGCGCACGGAAAATTATATTGGCTGGTTCCAGTATGAACCTGACAGCTATATCAATGACGCAGTCGAAATTGGCTGGCGCCTGAAAAGGGATTACTGGGGACACGGATACGCTACTGAGGTAGCAAAAGCGCTTGTTAAAAAAGGTAAGGACATGGGTAAACTGATTGTTGCTAGAGCCATGATTGATAATAAAGCATCAATTAGAGTTATGGAAAAAGCAGGACTTAAGTTTGCCGAAAAATTTTGGGGTGAATATGAACCCCATTCAGACAAACCTGATGTTCGCTATGAATTAAAAACCTAATAATAATCTCTTCCCAAAAACAGAAAAAACAATACATGAAAATAACACGTCAAACAGTTCTTATATTCACTTTTCTCTTCGGTCCACTCATTCTGCTATCTTATATTTATGGAGTTTCCCATGCAGAGAGACCGCAAGATCTCTGGGGCGGTATACCATTATCTTGGCAGACCTACATTATCCC
Organism: uncultured Fidelibacterota bacterium; assembly: GCA_913043235.1. GTDB lineage: Bacteria > Fidelibacterota > Marinisomatia > Marinisomatales > UBA1611 > UBA2134. Next base: position 5,034 of record CAJWLO010000062.1, on the reverse strand, counting down.
CTTTATGTTCATTGCAGCTGCAGGATTTTTAATGTACTGGTGGATAGTATTTTTCTATTTTGACCATATAGCATTCTCATCCTTACACTGGCCCTGGGATTCTCCAGATGGCAACGGAGCTAACCGACTACTTATTGCCTATTGCTTGATTATGATTCCATCAGCATTATGGCTGGAAAGTACCCTGTTTCATATATCAAATAATTACAGCTGGACCCCCGTATTAGTTATCGGAATATTAATGCTGGTTGCTGTTGGCAATATAATGATTGGTTTGCTGGCTTACGGTGCCTACCAGGATGGGGTAAAGGGTGCGAGACTGATGATTATGGGTTCAGTGATGCTAGGTATACAGTGTATATTAAATGACTTTATTCTCTGGTCAATAAAATTCCCTTGGTGACAATAGTGATCATAAATTTATTTTGAAATTGTCTTTAATAAATAGCAAGACATTCTAATTGTTGTACACAACATATTTCTCACTATCAGTATTGAATACTTAAACTCAGTACCCATTCAAATATGAAAATAATTCATCCACTTATATTGTTTATTGCTCTTTCCTGGTGCTGCCAGGAAAATAGGAATTCAGATAACTCCAAGAATGAATATCCATTATTTACAACACGCTTGGACTTACCGGAGAGATCTTCCAATGCCTACAGTGGAAGTGCTCTGGCCGAAATATTGAAACCCTTAAGTCTCAAAGATCGTGAAGAAAGAATATATTCTGAAATCATGTCTGGAAATATTCCCCCGTTTCTACGTCAATTAAAGCCCGTTTCAGTGTCAGTTGCGGTTGGTAATACAATTTGGAATTTAATCATCCATGTTACTGCGGATTATATGGCATTGGGCAGTGATGAAGATTATTTTATTATACCTATGACGCCCATCATTGCCCAGGAAATTGCCAATGCTATCGGAGTGATAATGATAACACGAAAAATGGTGAATGATATTTGGTTACAGGCAGACTTACAACTGGATCCTATCACCATCAAACAAAGTCAGGAGATGGTCTCTATTCCTGTATTTTCTGATCATAATTCTTTGATATGGTCCCAGCGACAGGATAATATAGATCTTAATCCTTTAGGAGCACTTGTTTCTGGACATAAAAAGGATGTGATCTTATCCAATCGTATATTAGAGAATCAGGATAAAGTATTAATCTATGGATGGCACAGAGGCAATGGGCAGCCTATTCAGCCTTTATATTCAGGTCATATAAATTGGTATGCTGACTATAGTCACGGTATACGCTTTGCCCTTTCTGAATGCAGTGTCAATGGCGAAAAGAGAAACGTGGAAGAACTGCTGAAGGATCCTCAACTCTATCATTTACTAAGTGATGAAGATGGCCCTATGATGATGACCCGATATCCTGCAAACAAATCTTCTTATCCATGAAGTAGGAATTCTCAATTAATAACATATGAACTTAAAAAAGCTGAAATTCGAACTATTTAGGCATGTTTATTTTATACTGATTACAGTGTACTTATCGTTTGGATGTGCCGGAACGGTATTAAATCCTTACTTTGAAGACATTTACGGTAATAAGAAACACATTATAAAGGATGTTGTAGTTCTTTTGAACGTTAAAAAATTATCGGATGAATTCAACACATTTGAATTTAAATTTTATGAACCTGTCCTCGCAGTAGACCCCGTGCGTAAGCGTGCTCGAGAACGCACAATCATCTCCTATTATGATGAATACAGAGATCGAAACGATCTCGGTTTTGAATATACAAAAACGCGAGCAATACGAAATACTCAATCCGAACAAGAGTATTACTATATAGTAACATATACGGATACATTTAAAGTAGATTCTGAACTAATTAATGAGCCAGGATTAATTCCAATAAATAAATTATTAATTCCTGACCTCTAAAAATGATAAATTATGTTTTTATTATACATAATAAATTTGATCATGTGTAGTTTATTTATTTGTTATTATTAAACATATACTATAATGCATCCCATAACATGGATGCCGTTTGGATGCAATCATACAGGCAATATAAGCTCAATTTATATTATTGCTATAATATGTTAAAAAACAATATGATATAATACAATATTGGACTGTATAAATAGAGTCTGCTTGCATATTTAATTTCTAATTATTATTTATAAATATATGTGAATGGTAAGATGACTCTAAATACTTTATTGTTCCAGAAAGTGCCGTTAGATTTACAGCCGTTTAAGGGAGTACGTTATGAAAGAATACGGCGTTGGCCTAATCACAGGTATATTACTAACGATTAGCTGCATTTTATTTATTTCTGCCCAGAGCAGTTACCAACGATTATCCTTAGGGGATTTAACAGTCAACCAACTATCTGTGAAAAATGATCAAGGAGAAATACTTTGCACGATTGGTGGCAAAGAATCAGGTATTTTTTCTCTATACAAAAATAATAAGTCTTTTGCTCTTTTAGAAGCCGAAGGAGGTCAATCCGCTTCTCTGAGCCTTTATAACACAGATAAAGATCGCTTGGTACATAGTCGGATCGCTGATGGTATGATCCAATCATTTTATCCGAATGGAACCGTAGCTACTATAATTGGGATAGATGATAACATAGGAGGCATCTTATCTATTAAGGATAAAAATGATTCCCTTACTTGTCTTATGACATCTCAGGGAAAATTATCCTTATTTCATTCTGATAAAACTGGACATTTTTCCAGTAATATCCAGGGTAACGCCACGGCTGCTTTCTTGAAGTCAAGCGATAGCAGCGGTGTTTTTCTAGGCCTGAATTCAGCCGGTAACGGTGGTATCCTTCGGTTCATGAATCAGTATGGAAAAACAACAGGAATAATTGGTACAAATAGCGAAAAAGACGGTCAAGTTACCATAAAAGATAGATATGGTAACATAGGTTGGGCCCAATCAGGTAAACTTAATAATAAAGGCTATAGGAATAGTGAATGATCAATATAGAAGTTGTTTTTTGGTATATTTTTCTAATCGACAGTCTTATCTATAACTGGATAGCATGGTTTGGTAAAGATTGGTATGAAACTGCATTACCCGAAATAGCTAGTATTCTTCCCATGAATAGGATATATGGCGTATTATACATTGGATTAATGACCTGGATAGGTAGTGCCCTTATTCGTGTTGGTATATTAATGCAATCCTGATAATAAGTAATATTCTTACGCCTACAATTTATTTTAATATATTTTACATCATATCTGTATGGTGATATAAATTTGAGTTATATGATATCTCGATTCCCAATCTATATTCTGTTTATTTCCTTATCCAGCGCTCAGTACACACGGGTTAAGTGCCCTTTTGACGCTACCTATATCCACAAGACAAATGAATATAAAATGGATAATGAATCCGGTAAAATCCTATGGAAATATCAATGTGGAGGCCTAACAAAACACCCATTTTTTGTCCAGCACAACAAGACCGTGGAAGCAACTGGGTCAGTCAGTCTCGCTGAAAATCTACTCCGTTCCCTTCCAAAACCTGGAAAAAATGCCACCCTGCGAGAGATAGCTCTTTATAATAGGATCCTTATATTACTTACCTGGTTGGATCTGGAAAATAGTTCTGATTAAACTAGCCTAACTGTCTTTAAAAAAGACTGTAACAAATACAGTATTTTCCCGTAGATGCTGTGACTGAGAAATATTAATAATCTCTATACCGACATTGTTATCTAGCCAGCCTTGTAGTTTCTCCTCCATTTCAACACTTAACGGATCTAATCCGCTTTTATTAATTTCAAACACTTTTACTTTCATAATTAAGATCTTCCTTTTTCTTGCACTTTTGTGATGAAAATTAATTTAAATAATTAACCTTTCTTGGAATAATTTCCATAACATACCATTATCTTCCTGTTCCAATCTTTAATAATAATACCTGATGTACATAAATTCACCTACACACATACTTAATAGGAGAATAAAATGCGTTATATTTTTCTTTTACTGTTATGGATTAATCCCATTATTGGAGATACCATAACCGGTTATGACCTTTATCGTTCACTTAATAAAAAAAATTCCAAAAATATAGATGATTATAACGATTATGAAACAGCTACCGCTTATATTATGGGTGTGATCAGTGCCATGACTCATTCTAGGACAATATACACCAGTCTGATTGCAGAATATATACCTGACAAAAAAGCTGGTGAAAATCTCGGTATTGTCCTAATGCCATTGAACCGACAGTGGCAGACAGAACAATATATTGCAGTGGTACATCAATATTTGAGATATCATCCCCAGCATCTCAAATATTCTGCTACAGAAAATATCAGTCTGGCACTATTTGAAGCCAGCATAGCAGCATCAGGTCAATTATAACTTCTATTAATTATAATCAACTAAGAAAAGGATTATTCCCCTATTCAAAGCAATTATCCTGCCGGTAGACTAACAGTTAAAATACACTTTTCCCTGGTATTGCTGACAATGTTGATGTTGAAGACAGGATGTGTAGCTTCTAAATACCAGGTTATTCATGCCCTTAATCCCCAAACAAAATCCCACACAATTTCTGAAGTAAACAATATTTTATACGGTACAAGTGGATCTGTGGAATTAAATTTGATCTTTGATAAGAACACGCAGGAACTTGCACTAAATTTTCACTATCGTGATCAGGATTGGCTTTTTATCAAAAAACAATCATCTTTCATGTTTATCTTTGAGGATGGAGATATTATCACCTTATCTCATCTAGGGAAAATTAATGCAAATGTTACGAAGGATGGGCCTCGTCCTGCAATTATTGAAGAATGGGGACAAATATCGTGGACTCGAGTGATGATGGAAAAAATATTACAGGAAAAAATCATTGGCATACGCATCAATGGCGATAACAGATATAAAGAATACGTCCGGGGGTTGACAACAGTACAGCGCAGGTGGAAAAAAACAATTCAGAGATATCCTGAAATGAAAACACAATATCAATAATTACAGCTTTTTTTATATAATCCTTATGTGTTTTGATTATTTATTCAGTTTATA
>CAJWLO010000061.1 GCA_913043235.1 uncultured Fidelibacterota bacterium | reverse complement strand
GATTATGTATTAAAGTAGAATTCTGATTTTCTAGTTTAGTAATTATATAATCAGGAATTTTTTCATTTATTCCAATCTTCCAATTCTCAATTATATAATTAGATGCAGCATTAAAATATTGGAGTGGTATTTCATTATTCAAATAAGCAAATTGGATATATACTATTTATATGTCTATTGTATTTTTTAGAATGAAAAAAATTATAGTTTTATTTATTACATCATTCATAATTGGGCAGTATGATTATTCGCTGGAAGATATCAATCCCACATCGGGATATTACGGCAATAATGTTGGCACTTCATTTTTTGAAGGCAACATAACTCTTCATTATTTTGGTCATTTCACCTGAGGAACATGCACTGCTCGGTTCGGGCAATTAAATGATTTATATGATAATCTAAAATCAGAAAATTATCCAGTTGAATTAATTGGTATCGGTAAGGGGACACAAATAGACTATATTGAGAATTGGACAAATGATAATGATGCTCCTGTTTGTGCTGATCCATCTCCATTTTCTACTTGGACTAACTGGAGTGCTTCACAAAGAGACTTATTCTTGCTCGATATGGATGGGAATATAGTTTTTCAGCAAAACGTAACTGGTGGACTGCCTCAAAATCTAGATTCTTTAATCTTAAGTTTACTAAATCAAAGTGACTGTACATCTGCTGATGGCACAGAAGGTGTTGAATTATGGGGTGAGTGTTATTCCATTGAAAATACAATTGAGTTGGATTTACATGGAAATGAACTTATAGGTCCTATCCCACCTGAAATAGGGAATCTTACCAATCTTACTGATTTAAGATTAAATGATAATCAACTCACAGGTCCCATCCCACCCGAAATAGGTAATCTGACTAATCTGAATTCGTTGTGGTTAAATGATAATCAACTAAATGGAGTAATACCTGAAAGTATATGTGATTTGAATATTGATTTTTTTGCTATGCCTTTTACCAATAACCAACTCTGCCCCCCATATCCATCTTGCATTGAAGCTTGGGTAGGAGAGCAAGACTGTTATACTTTCAATATTGTTCTCAATGAAATCATGAAAAATCCCGGTGCTGTATCTGATAGTGATGGAGAGTGGTTTGAATTATACAATGCTGGTGATGACACTGTGGATATTACCGGCTGGACTTTTAAGGATTCCGATAATGATTCATTCAGCATAGATGTCAATTGCTGTATAAATATCCCTCCAAATGAATATTTTGTTTTGATATGTAACGGTGATACTGCAACTAATGGTGGCATCTCAAAATATGATTTAGTTTATGATAGAGAAGTATTCAATCTTGGAAATTCTGATGATGAGATTATTATGATAGATACGTATGAATTTGAAATTGATAGAGTTCAGTACGATAATGGCACAAACTTTCCTGACCCTAATGGGCTTTCAATGGAATTAATCTATCATAACCTTGATAATAATGATGGAGCTAACTGGATAGAATCAACAAACATGCTACCAAGTGGTGACTACGGTACTCCGGGAGAAGGAAATTCAACTTTTCTGCCAGCATTGACAACGCAAATTGATGCTAACTGCGTTGGCACTGTCCAAGGATTTCCAATGTGGTTATGGATGGATTTAGGCGAAATCCAAATTAATGATACCAGCGAATGTATGCTGATAGTTTCAAATGTAGGATATGGTGATTTAATACTATCCAATATCCACATTGGTGAAATAAATGATAATCCAAATACTGCCTTTAGTGTTACTGTAGACAGTCTGGAACCGGAACTACCAGCAGAGGCATCACTTGTAATTCCACCTGAAGGCTCTGATTCTATAATAGTTCATTTCGCTCCGGAAGAAGAGGGATTCTATAGCGGGAACCTAAGTTTTGACACCAATGATGAAAATATGCCAACTCATAATGAACCAGTACATGCTACTGGATTATCTCCTGTAAGAGAAATCTATATTGAAACAGACTTCGATTCTGATACTATATATTTCTATGATGCTCAAATTGGTGATGACAGTTATTTTGAAAGTATATATATATTTAATCTGGGTAATACAACATTAGAGATAGATGACATAATTGCTACTGAACCATTCCATGTTGGAATTATTACTGATGGCTCTTTAGACCCGGTAGAAACTCTCGAAGTACCAGTGCAGTTTTACCCGGACTCTGCCGGAGATTATTCTGGAACAGTTACTATTTACAGCAATGATAGTGATGAAGAAGAAGTAATTATCCACCTGTATGGTGATACCGAAACCCTTTCCATAGATGAGATACCGATTCCTGACAAATTTACCTTACACCAAAACCATCCCAACCCATTCAACCCTATCACTACTTTACGCTATGACTTACCGGAAGATGCCCTCGTTAACATCACAATCTACGACATGATGGGCAGACAAATTAGCTTGCTAGTTAACAATCAGCAAATTTCCGGATACAAATCAGTCCGCTGGAACGCTACTAATGATAAAGGTTCATCAGTATCAGCAGGGTTGTACCTGTATACAATACAGGCAGGTGAATTCAGGAAGACTAAGAAGATGGTACTGCTAAAATAGACTTACCTTTTTCAGAACATTAAGCCTTGGTCACCCGGGGTTTTTTGTTTTTGGGATGATGGGTAGATTTAAGATATGGTTTACCGCCTAATATTTGTATTCATATTTATTGTCTTTGCCTATGCAGATGATATGAAAAAAGTGGCTATTTTTAATTTCCAAAACCAAGGTATCAAAACAGATGTAGCCCAATCTATCCCGGAGAAAATTCAGAAAGAACTACGAAAAATTGGTAGCTATGAATTTTTAAACAGTCAAAATATAAATACCATAATCACCGAGAAGAGAATTAACATAGAAGACTGCACAGACACTTGTTTAGTCCAAATCGCAAAACTCGCGGGAGCGGATCACGCACTTATCGGAACTGTGCTATTTCAGGATAATCTATTTACCATCTCAGCCAGGTTGCTAGATGTAGTCGCCGGAATGGCAATCCAAGAAATTAGTTTTGAAACCGATGATAAGAATGAACTGCTTCAGTTCGGTCTTCATTACCTGGCTGCGGGGCTCGCGGGAAAACCATTACCGGAGAATAATGGTGGTACAAAAATGTATACTGTTACTCTGGAAGCAATCTCAGTCAGTGAAACTGATTTTTTTCGCTCTTCCTTTGGCGAACCATACCCTGTATATATAATTCTGACTGAAAATGGAAACCTGATCTGGGAAACCCACGTAGGGCATCTACGTGGTTACCGAACCTTAAAGGAAAGTTTCGTGCTGGCTCTTAATGCCGAAAGTATCTATGAACTGGAGATCTATGATCCGGGGTTCCAGCAGGATGAAATGCATTACCGGATCACATCCCCTATCGGGATCTGGCCATTTCAGGAAAAGAGACATACCCTTGGGGAATGGTCCTTTATTGAATTAAGTCAGCAATCGGAACCGGATATGACATACAAACCAAACAAAAAAATAAAAAAATAGAAATATTAGTAACTCAAAAGGATCTTATTAAGTCTATATTACTGGTCTAATAGAAACCAAACTGATTTTTATTTTTCAATCAATACGCCATTAGCAATAAAACCAAGAACATATTCTGGTTCTGTAATCTTTAATATATCTTTTTCTGACTCACCTGCATCTTCAGCGTAATGCCTTAACATTTCAACCAATATTTTCCATGATTGCTGAATAAGAATTATGTACTTCGTTTTCTATGACTACACAATAATGGTGGTATGGCCGATCAGCACATGAGACTAGGATGAAAAAAAGAATAGAAAGTAGAAAAAAATTACTCATTTTTTGCTCTTGGCTAATAATAACAAACAGCACTTGTCTAGGCAATTACTGCTAGTATAGGGATGGTAGTAAAATAATAATTGCAATATTATACTATTTTAATCCAGCTTAGATTGCTGGTACATTATTTTAATTTATTCTGCGACCGCAGAATTTAATTTGCTCAGGTAAAACCTGTTGGAGTACTGCAACCTTGCTTTTCACAGGCAGGTTCAAAACCTGTATTTGAAGGAATATAGGGGGCAGACAATTGTCTTTTTACCTTTGGGTAATCACATTTTGGACATTTTATTTGATTATCAGCTATAGTGCTGGAAATAACCAGTTCTTCAAATAGGGTTTCGCACTTAGTGCGTTTGTAATCATACATGGGCATACCCTTGAACCCAAATAAAAGATATTATTTTTAAAAGTCCAATTTTTCTGTAATAATTCATTTCACCAATTCAGGATTATGCGCCGTATTTTTCAAGGGGACATGATATGAAAAAATCCAATTTTCCTTTTATCGGATTGGCCGGAAATATTGGTGTGGGAAAAACAACGTTTACCAGAAAGATAGCATTACGCCAGAACTGGACACCTTTTTATGAATCCGTGGCTGATAACCCTTATCTCAGCGATTTTTATAAAAATATGGATCGCTGGGGCTTTCATCTTCAGATCTATTTCCTATATAAGCGGTTTGATTCCCATTTGCAGATGTCCAGGTTACAGAGCGGTGTGATCCAGGATCGAACCATCTACGAGGATATGGAAATTTTTGCTCGGAATCTCCACGAACTGCATCACTTATCAGATAGAGACTGGGATAATTACTGCGGTCTATTTTCTGCTATGATAACTTTCCTAAAAAAACCTGATTTAATCGTTTATCTCAAAGCCAGCACCGATACACTTATAACCCGCATTCATTCTCGCGGACGAGATTACGAGCAATCCATCGACCCGCAGTATTTGCACATTCTTAATATTTGCTATGAGCGATGGATTAATTCACTACCGGAAAAAGATATTCTGGTAATCGATACGGACGAATTTAATATTTATGAGCAAGATGATAAACTACAGCATTTCGAGTCCATGATTCTGGAAAGACTTTCACTTAAATCTTCCTAAATTTTACTTATTGGACCCTACTAAATAATGAATAAATCTCTATTCTCTAATCCTTTAGAAACTTCTCCAGGACTTACCATTGATGACCTAAACAAATATCTACCAGCAATCCACACTGTAGAAGATATGACCATGACTGCTGAAGAAATGCAGGAGGGGCTATTCCTTGCAAAATGTCTAGATGGACTAAAACAAATACCGGACCAATCAATTGATCTTATAATCGCAGATCCACCGGAGGATACTGGGGAAATCCTTGATAAACAAAACAGCCAATTGACCCTTCAGGATTACTACAAATGGAATACCAGATGGCTTACTGAAGCTCATCGGACACTGAAAAATACCGGAGGTATCTATCTGCTTACCAACTGGCAATATTCCAGCATGTATCATGGCCTTTTAAACAATCATTTCAGAATTCGATCCCGAATCACCTGGCGAGACCATCTGACAAGAGAAAAACCCAGAATCCCTACTTGGACTAATGAAGCTGCAGACATCTGGTTTGCAACCAAGTCTGATGATTTTCAGTTTAATCAAAAAGCAGTAAGCGTTGAAGCAGATCGTCAAGACCTATTAAATAATCCTGTGGGCTCTAACTTATGGATGGATATACCAGGCATACTGGATGAAAATGAAAAAAAACCTCAGGAACTTTTTATGCGGATACTGCAAACCAGCAGTTTCAAACTGAACTGGGTACTTGATCCTTTCATGGGTACTGGTGACGTGGGGCTGGCAGCCAAACAATCCGGTAGGAGATTTATCGGTTTTGAAACTAACAAGGATAATCTACTTTTATCGATGAAACGTATCGATCAGAAAGGGGAATAATGAGTTTTATTGAAACCATTAAAACAGATATGTACAGCGCTATGAAAAGTGGCGAAAAGGATAAAGCTGGCACCTTAAGAACCCTGCTCGCCAAATTAAAAGATAGACAGATACAAAATGGGAAAGCCATTACTGAACTGGAAGGGCTTGCTGTTGTTAAGACTCTGGCGAAACAGAGAAAAGAATCTATAAAATTGTATCAGCAGGCTAACCGGACTGACCTTGCGGATTCAGAAAGTGAAGAACTACGGGTATTAGAAACTTATCTACCAAAGATGATGGATGCTGATAAAACTCGGCATTTGGTTGAAAAAATTATTTCGGAGACTGGAGCCAGAGGCATGAGCGACATTGGCATAGTAATGCCTCTGGTTATGCAGCAAGGACAAGGAATGGTCGACGGAAAAATTGCCAATAACATCTTAAAGGAATTGCTGAAATAGATGTCATGGTTCGTTGATGGATTAGCCGTTTTTTTCATGATTATAATGGGTGTAAGCGGTTTTGCACGAGGCCTTATCGAAGAACTGGGCCGCTTAGTTGGACTGGTTACAGCACTGATCGTATCCATTTTCTCCACATCAGAGCTTTCACAAAAGCTAATAAAATTGGCTCCCATGGATAATTGGATATCATTATGTCTTACATTTTCGGGAATCTTCGCAGTGGTTCTGATCGCAGGTAGGATCCTGACACGATTTGTACATATTGCTTTCCTCTCCAAGAGCAACCAATGGGTCAATCGGTCCATGGGCTTTGTATTTGGATCTATAAAGGGATTTTTTATTATAATGGCCTTCACCTGGATCCTAGCCATCGTTCCGCTTCAGAAATGGTCCCATGTTATTGTTTCCAATTCCCGAATTGCCCGGACTGGAATAGCTTTCAGAGTTGCTGTGGTTTCTTTTTTTAATTGGGAAGACCCAGTGGCTCTAGGAGAATCTTACATTATGGAACTAACCCAGCCTTGATGACTCGGATACCGCAGAACATTATCGATCGGGTACGGGATACAGCGGAGATTGTTGAAGTGATATCTCGTGATGTTGATTTAAAGCTACGAGGGGCAAATTATTTCGGTCTTTGCCCTTTCCATAGCGAAAAGACTCCCTCTTTCAGTGTCGCACCAGCCAAACGGATCTATCATTGTTTCGGTTGCGGTTCTGGCGGCAACGTTTTTTCTTATTTGATGGAGCACCAGAAAATTACTTTTCCAGAAGCAGTTAAAGTTCTGGCGGATCGTTATAATATTCCCATCCAACTAGAAGAAGGAAGTGGCAGCTCTGAATTATTTTCAGTATTGTATGACCTCCATGAAAAAGCTACCGAGTTATACCAGCATAACCTATTTCAGGATATTGGCAGGAAAGCACTGGTTTATTTAAAAAGCCGGGGGCTTACAGAAGATCATATTAAACAATTTAAACTGGGATTTTCCGCTGACAGTTGGGATCAGCTGGTCCAATTGATATCTGGGATTGGGATTACACAGGGTCAAGCAGCAAAATCAGGTTTATTCATACAATCAGAAAAAGGAATTTTTGACCGTTTTCGTTCAAGAATCATGTTTCCAGTATTTAATTCATCCGGAAAAGTGATTGCTTTCGGAGGCCGGATTTTTGATACGGAAGATCCCGCAAAATACCTTAATTCACCAGAAACACCACTATATAAAAAAAGTGAAATATTCTACGGTCTCCAAGCCTCCCGAGACGCCATTCGCAAGGAAGGCTACGCAGTGCTGGTAGAAGGGTATATGGATTTTCTGCAGTTATACCAGAGTGGAATCCAACCAGTCTTAGCCACATCCGGAACATCATTTACCACCAGACATACCCGTGCCCTGAACCGTTTTTCCAGAAAGGTGATTTTATTATTTGACGGCGATAGAGCCGGCGGGGCCGCTACAATCCGTGCTGGATGGACGATGCTGAAAAATGGCATAGAACCGGCGATTGTAAGGCCACCAGAGAATAAAGATCCTGATGACTGGATTCGGGAATCTGGTGTTTCAGAAGTGAAAAAGGCTCTTGATGCTCCTCTTTCTTTTATCGATTTCCACCTGGATTATTTCCATGGGTCGAATCTAGAAGGCACGGAACGTAAACAATATATCCTGGAAATTCTTAGGGAAGTCCACGGCATCCAGGATGGAATCGTTCAAAATGATTTGATTCGAATCCTAGCCCAAAAACTGAAAGTAGATGAAAGCGATTTGATCCGAACCATGAAAACTCAACATTTGGCTCCTTCCTACCCAGTTGAAACTTCCAATGCTGAAATAAGTGAGCCAATATTCTTCACAACCCGGGAGGACAAGGCCCAAATTGAATTACTGCAGTTGCTGATTCACAAGGATATTAAAGTCAGAAAATATGTTATGGATGTAGTTTCGGAAATTGAGATTACCCATCCGCTGCTAAAACAGTTATCAGAGCACCTAATAAACACTAAATTGAAGGTGGACACTGCAGCGATTATCGAGTATTTTTCGGATAAATCTGAGCGGGATTCAATATCAAAAATATTATTCGAAACAAAACAAGACATACCGCCTGAACAAATTGTTGCAGATTGTCTAAAAATCTTAAAATCAAAGCCAATAAAAGAAAGAATTCGTGAACTTCGCATGGAAATCCGGGAAAAAGAATCAGAAGGACACCATCCCGAAACAGAATTGAAAGAAGTGATAAAGCTCCAACAGGAATTAAATGAACTTTAGTCGTTTCACATACATCTTTGCACTGCTTTTTACAGTATTGTTTTCTGATATCCTTCAGGCAATAAATGAGGTGCAGTTGATTACCTCCCATAAAAAAAGTAATGGAACACTTCTTCGAATCGTTACCAAAAATCGTATCAAAGGTCTTGATAATCTGGCCGGATGGATTGGCAATGAGAACTGGTTCTATGTAACCATTAATAACTCCCGGTTGAGTGATAAACTGGGTGAACTTATTGAATACAGTAGTCCAGTGATGAGTCTAGAAGTATCGGAGAATCGGGAGTCAGTCCAACTTGGGTTTCTGTTTGAACGACCTCTAGAGGATTTTGAAATTTTCCACTCAGAAGCTACAAGGGTTATATTGGTACAGGTCTGGGAGTCCCTTGGCGACAGCATTCGTTCGGAAGTCCAAATCTCCGAAAACCAAAATCAAAACAGGGTATTTTCCCTGCCTAAAAAAGAAGCTAAAGGATCGCCATTTTATGATTCTTTCATATATGCCCGTGATAAGTATGGACCCGAAAAATATTTTGTATGGTATGATAAATGGTTTAGCACCGAGGATGTTGTAGGTGACGACCTGCAAGAGAATCCAAAACCGATAAAAGTAAAAAAGATTAAAACTCCTATTATTGGTCCACAGATGGCAAACAAAAAAAGTCAGGTACAAGATCAGATAAAGAATAAAACAAAACGTCTTAATATTAACAATATTCTTGAAAGAGGGATGCTTCATCACGGTGTCAACAGACCCAACGAAGTTAAGAAACTTCAACAAGCCTTGATCCTTTTAGGATATGACCTGGGCACAGATGGCCCTAATGGTGATGGTATTGATGGTAATTATGGTGATATGACCGAAGATGCTATTATTCAATTTCAAACGGATATGGGATATTCGCAGGAAAATATCGATGGCATTTTGGGTCTGTATACTCTTAATGGACTTATTAATGAACTGAAACGTACTGGAATTAAGGTCCCGGAAGAAAAATCCTATACAGTGGCACCTACTAAGCTTAGAAATAGAAAACAAAGGAACTATAGGCCTCCTCGAATCAAGAAGTCAGCATCACAGGCAAAATTGTCTCTCCATATCCCGGAGCGTGAAACTGGTCAATCCTATATCAAAATCAACAGCAATTTGGATGGCGCTGATGTTTTTGTGGACGGCACCTTCCTTGGTAAAACACCTATCCCCAAAAAACTGCCCGTAAGACCCGGCTGGCATCGGATCCGAATGGTAAATCCTTTTGGGCCTCCTCCCCAGTTTGTGGTTCCTATTCCAGACTATCAGGATATATATGTTAGTGCTGGTCGGACACAAACCATCCGTTTCAAACTGTTTTCAGCAGCCCCTGATTCAACCATATAGCATGTTAACCATCTCTCCGGCTAAGCCCATACTTGGGATTCTAGTGGGACTCTTTGCATTATCCTGCATTTACGCACAGAAAACAATGCCAGTCACCATCGGTGAAATTAGAATAAAAGAAAAAGAAAAAGGTCTTAATTTAGAATTTGTCTTTTCCCATGCAATTGGCAACAATGATATATCAGGGTGGATTGATCGTGAAAAATGGCTAACCCTTAATCTGTATAATATTCAGCCTCCGGAAGCAGATTTTTTTGATAATTATGTTTCATATCCAATCCAAGAAATCCAACATTCTATGTCTATTGACGCAGTCCAGGTTTCAATTCACCTATCCCGCCCTTTAAAATCCTTTGATGTGATTCGTCATCTGAACAGCAACGAAGTTTTAATAAGTATTCTCTATGATGAAGGTAATTACGATGGGGAATCAGCAGAGGTAAAACAATCCTTCATCTTTCCAGACCCAAAAGACAGCCAGAAAAAGCAGCATCCAATGTCTTGGAAAGATCAACGGATTCGTTCTTCTATACGTATTCTATGTGATACCCCAGGACTACCAATTTATGTTGATGATAAAATGGTAGGACATTCGCCACTTGACTTTGGAGTGGATGTATTGCCGGGCTGGCATAAAGTCGGTTATTTCCCGGAAGATCCCACTAAAATGACCAAAGTACGGACTCCTGATGAAAAACTTGTCAACGATATAATGCGAATGGGTTTGATGGACGTTTTTGTTGATGAAGGGGATGAGGCCACAGTGGTACTCAATTACCAATCTTTGGAAGGAGAAGTCTTCGATTATAATGAAAAGATCCGGACCGGGTCTTTTTTTGGATTTGGAATGTTTTTCCTAGTTATTGTGCTCTTAAGCTGGGGGATGGCATAATTAACCTGTTTCCCCGAACTCTACCTCGGGCATTTTTCTTCCTGATCTTTATTACTTCTCTGTTTTCTAAAAATAGATTTTTTATTTCCGGTATTGCGATCGGCGAAAATGGTCAAGGTATAAAAAAAGCCAGCATAATTCTGATTAATTCTAATGGTAAAAAAGTGAAAGGCCGGAAAACAAACAAGAAAGGCGAATTTTTAATAAAAAAAATTGAACCCGGATCTTACACTCTCCAGGCAATCCATAAAAAATTGGGAACTGGCATAGCAGCTATAACTGTGAAAAATAAGAATTTACAGGTGAAAATCACCATCCCTTCTAAACCTGTTCCACAACATACTGTTGGACCCCAGGAAAAGAAATTTGATCAAAATCCAGGCAGTAAATATTTTAAATACTGGAGCCCCTACCGACGCTCATTATCTATAGAAGGTAATCCTCAAACATTTTACGGCGATTCCTATTATGAGGCAACCTACAATAAAGATAAACGTATCAAAACGGTTACTGAGTATGATAGTGAACGTAATCAGCTTCATACCTGGAATTTAAAATGGACGAGAAGCGGTAATAGGTCGGAATATTATGTGGAATTTCAAAACCGTGGTACTATCGCCAGGCTAGACCCCAGATTGTACTCCCACCAGCTCAGCGAGGTCCGGCCTGGATGGAAGGCCCGCTTTACAAGCTACAGAGATGGCAGACCGAAGGAGGTAAAAGTGGAAGACAATATTGGAATCCAGTATTATGCCTACAAATTCACTTATGCTTCTCAGGTGGATTCTAACCTTGTGATGGAAGTAATCGAATCATCATATTTTCATTCTGATAGTGTTTTTGAAGGACGTCACTTAGTATTTATGGAAGAGGGAAAATGGCTACGAATGATCCAGTACTACAACCGAAAAAACAGCAATATTTATACCCTGGAGTATATACATGATCTCGATTTGGAGGAAACAGTGGAGATTCGTCTGGATTCCACTGGTAAGGAAATTGAACGAAAGATCATTCCCTTCATGCAACCAGATCAGTTTGCTTACACCCTCGAATGGACAGGTCGAGAAGTGGTAATCCATGAAATAGAAGACACTTATCTGGAGCCGGAAGGAGTTTCAGCAAGCTTGGCAAAACCTGTTGAAGAGTTTACTTCATTGGAATTCCTATCCCCTACATATAGGGATGAAATCTTGGATGAATATCCACCCAAACCATTTGGCACTTTTTCTGTTGGTAAAAAAAATGTTATGCAATTTGGTTCCACTGGGTTCGGCATGGAGATACAGTGGATAAATCATTTTTCCAAGGAGGATCTAAAAAACCTACAAACAATAGGTTTTTTTGGCGTTGCTCAATCGGACATCAGTAGTATCTTGTTTTTTCTTCCTGATTATTATCATTTGAAATACAAATATGGTATAGGAAAATTCCCTTTGGGCTACGGCCTTACCATGGGTTTTTCCTTTACGCCTTTGATCAATATCGTTGATTTGAACCTAGTGCCAATCTCAACCAAGATCGGTTTGGTGGGAAATGCCATCTTGGCCAAAGGTGTATTGGAAAATATTGATTACACCTACTGGGCAACCATTGGTATCAGTATAACATTCTTAACAGTACGATAAAAACAGTTGTATTAGAATAGTAAATATAAAACCATTTAATTATTTTTGACCTTCCAACCGTTATTTTTGATAATCTTTTCCAAAATTTCAATGTGTGGGTGATCTACGCGCATGCGTTGATGTTTTATCAGGTATTTTACTGCATTATTCACTTGGATTATATCTTCTTTGTAACTATCTGGGTTTATTTTCACCTGATCAATAAACTCTGATCTGAGTTTCTCAGCATCAGTGATGGCTACTGCGTCTTCTTCGTAACATAGTGATTCCATTAGCCTCAATAGTTTTTCCTTCCCTTTCTTAGTTGTTGCATCTTTGCGAATACTGGCTGCTATTTCTGCCCGTTTAGTTGTAGTCGCTTCATAAGAAAGTTCACCATCGGTTCCGCCTTCAACAGACCTTTGACGTAATTCACGATACCATATGTTACGATATTGAACTGGGTTTCCATGATCCTGAAGTTTCAGGGGCCCTTTTACCGGGAACGATCTTGATCGGGAACGATCTTTATGTAAACCTCCTCCTTCCAATGGGGTTCCATCCTGAACAACAACCCCATTGAGAAAAACAGTTAAATAGCCTTCGTCTAAGGCCTTTCCGTCCCTATGAACCGGACGGCGGAAAATGATATCATAAGTCTGCCATTGACCAGGAGGTTTTAAGGCATTGACCATAGGTGGCATTATGCCGTATACGGATCCTGCAAATCCATCTGGATAGGTTGGGTTTTTGTAATTATCCAAAACTTGGATCTCTGTTATTCCCATTAGGAAAATACCGCTGTTACCACGACCCTGACCACTGCCTATAATTTTACTGGGCGCAGCCCACTCTATATGCAATTGACAATCTGCGAAGGTGGCCTTGGATAGTAAATCACCAGCTCCATCCACGGCTATCAGGGCACCATTTATTACTTTCCAGTCTTTTTTTCGTTTATGTTTTTCATGTTTCCAGTTTGCTTTGAAAGATTCCTTGGTACCATCAAAAAGTATTATTGCGTCAGAGGGGGGAGTCCCAAGAATTTCGCCAGGTTCTATCCGTGGTGGCTGTGGACGGTTATTATCATGAACCGCCCATGGATGAGTTTTATCAGGTGGGTCTCCATAGAATTGAGCCCATAGCAACTGTACAAAAAGAAAAAGGTAAAGTACTTCGCCAAATAATGCACGAAAGAAGTTCAGCTCAGAATTCATACCCCAGGGAAATTCCGCCACCAACCCAGCCAGTGATGCCATCATTCTTTTGGATCATATTTGCCCGTGTTGCCAATCGAATTTCAATAGGCAGATCTCCAATTGGGAGGTCCAGGTTGACACCGCCAATAAAACCCGTACCTTCATGATAAACACCAGAGGCGGCAGTAATGCTAAAACTAAATTCATTGAAGAATAAGCCCGTATTAACTCCTACCTGGTATGCCATACCACCAAATTTTCTCCCAGCATAACTTGCTTTCTTTGATGCTTCTGTCCCTTCAAAAATATAGCGCAGTATTTCTACATTAACGGTTGCGTAGAAAGGCCCAGCCTGGAATCCAAAAGGCGTCCCAATGGAAAGACCAACCACTGGGTTTGATTTATCGTAATAACTAAAAGTTTCCGTGGTGTAAACAGGATAACCCAGATACAGGTTGGCGCTGTAATTTAGCTCCAGTTCTTCTTCATCTTCATCGCTTTCCTCTTCCTCACTGTATTCCATTGCTTCCTGATTGTCAGATTCACGTAAGTCATTCTCAGCCGTTACAACACCAATAAAAAGGAAAGGAATGATAATAATTAATAATTCTTTTAAGATAGACATCCTTCTCTATTTCCAATTAAATAACGAGTGTAATTTATTATCATTCCCAATAAAACTTACTA
>CAJWLO010000060.1 GCA_913043235.1 uncultured Fidelibacterota bacterium | reverse complement strand
GAAACATATTTCCAATCGTGTAGGAGTAATGTATAATGGCGAAATAGTAGAGATAAATCAAACAAATGAAATATTCAATCAACCAAAACACGATTATACGAAAGAATTATTAAGAGCCATTCCATTGCCAAATCCCTTGGGTAGGGAAGATAGAAAAAAAGCCCGTATAAACAAGTAAGAATAAATAACAAAAGGAATAATATGAAATATAGTGAGTACCCGTACCAGAGGTTAACCGTAGAATCCCAAAAAGAAACAATGGATGGATGGTTATCTAGATTTCAGGGTGCCGAATCGGCACAGGATCAAATTTCTGTTATTGAGGAAGTGGATAACGCAATACGTGAATATTCTTCCTATCAGGCCATTGCCAGTTTGAATTTCAATAAAAATATTCATGATGATGATGCAAAAGCAGAAAAGGAGTATTATGATTCCATTGGGCCTGATATTCGAGAAATTTACAACAAACTAGATAAGGTCGTTGATGCTTCAAAATTCAAAAATGAATTACGTGAAAAATGGGGGGATACCTATTTAAAAAATATTGAAATGGATTTAAAAACATTCGACCCGAAAATCAAAGATATGCTCAGGAAAGAAACTGATCTTCGAAATGAGTACACTAAAATGATCGGCGGGGCTAAAATTGATTTCGAAGGTGAAACTTACAATTTGGCTGGTTTGGCGCCTTTTCATTTGGATAAAAACCGAGATATTAGAAAACGCTCGTATTCAGCACGGTTTGGATGGTTTGAAGATAATGCCCAAGAATTTGATCAATTGTACGATAATTTAGTCAAGCTCCGGCATAAAATTGCTACTACGCTTGGGTATGATAATTTTATCGAATTAGGATATTTGAGAATGAGCAGATCAGATTATGGCCCTGCGGAAGTTGCCAATTTTAGACAGCAAATCGTAGATCACGTGGTTCCTATTGTGGAAAAGCTAAAGGAACAGAAGAAAGAAATTTTGGACCTGGACCATTTGTATTTTTACGATGGAATCAATTTTAAGGAAGGAGACCCAAAACCAAAAGGTACACCAGATGATTTGGTTGATGTTGCTCAAAAGATGTATCATGAACTTTCACCGGAAACTGGTGAATTTTTCGATATAATGATAAACGAAGATTTGATGGATCTTGTGAACCGGGATGGGAAAATGGCAGGCGGTTTCTGTACATCTTTTCCAAAATATGATCGTCCTTATATTTTTTCCAATTTTAATGGAACAGACCATGATGTAACGGTGCTTACACATGAGGCAGGACATGCATTTCAATGTTATTCAAGTAGAAAACAACCGTTGGTAGGATATCTATGGCCTACGATGGAATCCGCGGAAATTCATTCGATGAGTATGGAATTCTTTACATGGCCTTGGATGGATGGGTTTTTTAAAGAAGAAACGGACCGATTCAAGTATAAGCATATGGCTGGGAGCCTATCGTTTTTACCCTATGGTGCCTGCGTGGATCATTTTCAACACTGGGTGTATGAGAATCCAGGAGCGACGCCGGCGGAGCGAAAGGCTAAATGGCTTGAATTGGAGGCAATCTATCTTCCTGGTAGAGATTACGATGATATTGAATTTCCAAAAACTGGTGGAATCTGGCAGGGCCAACTCCATATTTATCAAATGCCTTTTTACTATATTGACTATACTCTAGCGCAAACGTGTGCTTTTCAGTTTTGGGTCAAAAGTGAGGATAATAGGAATGAAGCCTGGAATGATTACTACAGGCTCTGTCAGGCAGGAGGCAGTCAGCCTTTTACCAGTCTAGTGGAGTTAGCAGGATTGACCAGTCCATTTGCCGAAGGCTGCCTTGAAAATGTTGTTGAAAAAGCAACTAATTGGTTAAACAATATAGATGTATCGAAATTATAATATGGTTAAAGTTATTCTTTCATATACTCTGATAAGTACAGTAATTACTGCTGGAGAACCTTTTAATATTGATCAATTTGTTCATCGATACATGGTAATCCATAAAAGTAAAATGGAATCCAGTCCGGTGGTCTGGCAAGAGATTAAGGAAGGACATTTACGCAATAAGGCGATATTATATAGTGACCTGGTCCTGGACAGTCTACAGGCCGGAAGCCCGGCTCTGGATATTGCAGTCAGACATTTTCAGATGCTGACAGATATGCGATGGGATGTTTACGACAGCGGAGATTATAACATGGTCATTAAGTCCAAGCCGCCTCATAATGCCAATTATAATTATTTTTCAACGAAATTGGAGTGATCTGGTTCTATATCAAGGTCCTGAAAGATCAATTCTGAAATTTTTTTTGCGCTTTCATCCTGTGTATAACCATCTTTGAGCAACGCATTCCAGGCATCCATTAACACTTGCAGATCTTCTTCACTGGAAAAAATATTATCCAGTACTGAAGCGGGGACCTTGAAATCCCGCAGGTGTTCATAGATATTATATCGATCTATATCCATAATTGAATCTATGGATATAAGTAGATGTCAAAGAACCAAAATGGTGAATTGTCCGCATACAGGCATCACAGTAAATTTCCCGGCAATTTTCAGTCATTTCATGGCGTCGTACCCAAGTGGCTTAAGGGGGCGGTTTGCAAAACCGTTATTCGCCGGTTCGAATCCGGCCGACGCCTCATTTTTTAAGTGCCCGGGTGGTGGAATTGGTAGACACTATGGACTTAAAATCCATTGGCAGTAATGCCGTGCCGGTTCGAGTCCGGCCCCGGGTACTCGTTGACAAAAGGTTCTGAACTAGCCTTCTTCTTCAACGAAAATTGGGTCTGGACCAAATAGGGACCAAAACTTCTCTGTTTGTTGTGTCTCTACCTATGTGGAAAATCACGCTTATCATCATTTATCTGCTGGAATGTATATTTATATGATCCAGGCTGGCGAGTTCAGGCAAACCAAGAAGATGTTACTACTTAAATAATCTAACCTTTTTCAATAAAAGTGATATAAAGATATCTAGCTTCAAAAGTAAGAGATAGTAAAGTGAAGAAGAGAATTTTATTAATAACTACAATAATTTATGTTTTCAATTCCACTTTTGCCCAAAATATACAATATGGGAAAAAGTATAAAAGTGCAATTATATTTTTTGGCAATGGACCAGGTCTTGAAGTAAAAAATTTGGAATTATTAGATAATAACACCATAACATTTGATAATGCCAAAACTGATCAAAAATTATCAGAAATAAGTCTGATCCAAGTTAGAAAAGGCACTGCATCAAAAGGTGGTGCTCTTTGTGCTGGTTCTTGTGGACTTTATATGGTTTCCATTGCTCTTAGAGGTTTATTTGGTCCATATGACTATGAAGAATACAATGAAGAAACAAAACAAGATGAAATAATAAAAGAGCCAGGCATTTCAACTAGAGAAGTAATCTTTTATACTGCAATATTTTCAGGTATATCTTATGGTATTGGTTGGCTCGGCGGTAATTTTTTTAATGTTCTTAGATATCACTCTTTGGATGATTGGGAAGTTATATATAAAAATCAGAATTTTGATTGAATGATTGGAATGTGTATTATAAAAATACTGCACTGTAATTACGTGTTTGAATCTGAAGCATACAATAGATGGTAGAATGAGGACAGATCACTTACCCTTCCCGATGCCTGAACGGTCCCATTCCTTTGTGCAGCAATGGCATCATGTGAGTTTCTTGCATTGGGAAGTCGACCCGGTGCGACTTGCTCCTTATATCCCGGAAGGCCTAGAATTAGACACCTTCGAAGAAAAGGCCTACATCGGCACCATTCCGTTTATGATGACCGGCATCAGACCACGGTTAGCTGTTTCTGTTCCTGGCATATCGACATTTCCAGAATTCAATATCAGGACCTATGTCAAACAGAGAGGGAAAGCTGGTGTATTTTTTATTGCCCTGGATGCGCAGAGTAGAATTGCCTGCCTTTATGCACCATATGCCTATGGCCTCCCATACCGATATGCAAAGTGTAGATTGGACGTTAATGGCAATACTTACAGTTGGAAGAGTAAGAGGGTAGATGGTGGTCAGGAGTTCATTGGCTCATGTATTGGTAAAGGTAAAGCTATTAAAGCTGAACCAGGATCTTTAGATGAGTTCTTGTTTGAGCGATACTGTCTGTACACATTAAAGAAGAAGAAATTATCTATCGGATACACTTGTCATGAACCATGGGCCATACGTAAAGGAGATGCGGATATTCTTTCCAACACTCTGACTAAGTCATACAACTTGGGGATAAATAATGTACTGCAACCAGATCTTGTCCACGTCTCAAGCGGTGTTTTGGTTAATTCTTGGTCGATTGATGGAGTTGGTGAGTAAATGCTAGACTCTGGCAGAGATGTTCTTCTTCTAGATGGGGACTGCGGTTTATGCCATCGGTTGGCCTTGTTCATTGACCCGAAACTAGCACCCGGGGCCGATATTGCGTACAGACCGATCCAGTCAAACGAAGCACAAAAATTAATTGAAACATTCCCGGGGTGGCAACAGAAGGCTGATACAGTATACCTGTTCAGGAATGGTTATTCTTACATTAGATCGGCTGCGGTGATACGTTGCCTGCTTTATATGAAGTGGACTTGGAAGATATGGTTTCCTATTGTATGGATAATCCCACTTCCACTACGAAACATGATCTACCGTTTTGTTGCCCGGTACCGGCATCAGGTCTTCAAGAAGCCAGAAGTCTGTACATTCCGGATCGACTGAACTAAAAAGTTTGGGTTTTCTTCCTGGTCATCAGAGTTTTTTGTTTATGCGTGCATGGCTAGATTTGGGCATGAGAAGAATAGTTTTTCCATTTTTAGTATTATTTATTCTAATGAACAGTTGTACAACATATGTATACGTACAGGTTCTTAAACCTGCAGCTGTTACCATAGGAGATGTTAAAAATCTAGCTGTCCTTGATTTTGATTATGTTGGTAGCTGGAATTTTGAAGAAAGAAAACCGCCAGAAAAAATGGTTAAATCTTTTTCAGATCTTTTAAAATTATCTGTCGATCTCCCTGCTTTTTTAACTTCAAAAGGGAATTACCCGCGTGACCCTCGAACAGCATTCCCCGGTAGTGATGTATCAATAAAATTTATTACCAAATTAGTTGAAAATGGTCATTATTCGGTTGTAGAAAGGGATAAAATTTCCAATTTAATAGATGAACAAAAAATGCATTTGAGTGGTTTTGTTAAAGAAAAAAAATCAATAGAGATAGGTGAAATGCTTGGTGTGGATGCTATTATCATTGGTTCAGGAAGTTATTCCGTAGAAGATCGTGGTTTCTGGAAGGAATTAAAAAACAAAGATCTTGATGGAATGCGGTTAAAGGTAGATGGTAGTAAAGATACCCTAATCTATGTATACAGAATTAAAAGAATGATACATGCACAACTTGCTTATCGGATTGTATCCGTTGAAACAGGAGAAATAATAGCTGCCAAGGAAAATAATGCTAAAAAAATTGTTCATCATCAGGATCGCAACCCAAATCTTGCAAGTGCTAAGATTCCTTCGTGGAAACCGATAGTTAATCGCTTAACAGATCAATTAGTACAAAAATCAATTATGCAGATCGCCCCTCATCACACTATCTCTAAGAAAAAAATAAAGAAGGGCCGGACGCCTGCTATGAAAGCCGGGGTACAATATGCAAAGAGAGGACTATGGGATGATGCAATAAAATCTTGGGAAACAGTTTTAACAGATAATTCACCAAAATCCAGAAAAGACAGATTACATGCAAAGTATAATATTGGAATTTATCATGAGATTCATAATGATCTTGACAAAGCAGAAGAAATTTTTGACCAATGTTATAAAATAAGTGGTAAGAATGAATATTTAGACGCACGTGTGAGAATCCAAAGGAGAAAAAAAGAATTAGAAGATTTAGAGAAACAGATAAATACAAATAATTAACTCCATGACATAATAATCCCCAGATGATGGGTAGATTTCTGCTAAATATTCATTTTTTGTACGAATCAGTGCATAGACTGCAGAATGATGAATAGCTCTAGTTGTCGCCAAGTACAATCATCATTTCTTCGTGTATTATGACAATGTTTTGACGGTATTTATCGTTTTATACTTATATTACTTGTAAAATATTTGCATGTACATTAAAATATAACTTACCGAGGTATTCTATCATCTCTGATAGTGTACAAAAATACTATATCTAATGGGAGAAGAGATATGGGCTTAGTCATGGAAATTATTTTATCAGTTGATCATTATTGTATCCAAGCTATTCTATCGTCTCTTTTCACCACTATTTAATAGCAGGAGAAACCTTATGAAACAATTGAACATAATTATTTCATTATTTTTAATGATTTCATTCTCAATAGCCCAGACCAAGATCTGGGCCGATATTGAAGGTGAAGATGAGAGTTTTTGGGAACCTCCATCGCTAACCGAGAGCCATAATGAACTAGAAATAATAGTCAATGAACAGAACGCACCTGCTTTAAGTCATGTATCTATCCAGAGCAGTGGGGACCGATCTACTCGTACGTATGTTCCTGATGATAATTTTGAGCAAGCTCTGATTGATCTTGGTTATGATAGTGTATTGGATGATTCTGTGCTTACGGCAAACATTAGCGGGGTTACTTCTTTATCGGTTAACAATAAAGAGATTAGTGACCTAACAGGAATACAGAGTTTTACAGCCTTAACCTACCTGAGTTGCCGCGATAACAATCTAACCGCACTAGATGTGAGTAATAATACAGCATTAACATCCTTGTCCTGCTATGATAACCAATTGACCGCACTGGATGTAAGTGCAAATACAGCTCTAGTATACTTGTACTGCTATGATAATCAATTGACCGCACTGGATGTAAGTGCAAATACAGCTCTAGTATACTTGTACTGCCATTATAACCAATTGACCGCACTGGATGTGAGCGCTAATACAGCCTTGGAATATCTTTACTGCTATGGCTCATCGCCAACTTCATCTTATGGGCTTACCAATCAGATTAATGAGTTAGATATTAGCAATAATACAGCTCTAACCAATTTGCGCTGTTCGCGTAATGGGTTGATGGCTTTGGATGTGACCAGTAATACAGCTCTAACCTATATAGACTGCTCATATAACAATCTAGCCATTTCCGGTCTGGATGTGAGTGCAAATACAGCTTTAATAAACTTGTACTGCTACTATAATGAATTAATCAGCCTGGATGTGAGCAATAATACAGCTCTAGATTATCTGGCCTGTAGCAATAATAATATAACCAGCCTGGATGTGAGCAATAATACAGTCTTAAGAATATTTTACGGTGCAGGTAATGATTTGGCCACTTTGGATGTGAGTAACAATCCAGCCCTAGAAACCTTATCCCTAGGTTCTAATGATTTGACCGCTTTGGATGTGAGCAACAATCCAGCCCTAACCTATATTTACTGTGGTTATAACAATATAGAAGCTCTGGATGTGAGCAACAATACAGCTCTAACCAATTTGTCCTGCGCTTCAAATCAGTTTACCACTCTAGACGTAAGTGCTAATACAGGTTTAACCCGCTTTCTTTGCGGCGAAAATGAATTGACTGTTCTGGATGTGAGCAATAATCCATTGCTAGAGAATTTCCGCTGTGATGGTAATCTTTTGACTACACTGGATATAAGCAATAATCCATCTTTAGAAACATTTTACTGTAATAATAATCAATTTACATCATTGGATGTGAGCATTCATTCCGCGCTAGAAAAGTTTCGTTGCTACGAGAACTTATTAACATCACTGGATGTTAGCGAAAATACCGCCCTGACTGAACTGAATTGCAGTACTAACCAATTAACTTATTTGAATATGAGAAACGGGGTCACGGAGCAGTTAACCTCTTTTAATGCGAGGTATAATCCAGATCTTACCTGCATTGAAACATTAGATCCTGTCTATGCCACAGCGAACTGGACAAACATTGATGCAGGTGTTACATTTTCAACAATTTGTTCCAATAATCCCAATGCTAGCTCTACCTATGTTCCTGATGACAATTTTGAGCAGGCACTTATTGACCTCGGTTACGACAGTGTCCTTGATGATTCTGTGCTTACTACAAATATTAGCGGAGTAGACAGCTTGGATGTGAGCGGTAAATCGATCAGTGATCTGACAGGAATTGAGGATTTTTCAGCTTTAACCAAATTGAATTGCAAGTCTAATGCCCTGACCAGTTTAGATGTGAGCAGTAATACAGCCTTGAACGAATTGAAATGCCAGTATAACCAATTAACATCACTGGATGTGAGCCAGAATACAGCCCTAACCCTACTTAATTGTGGAGCAAATGATCTTGACACTCTTGATGTAAGCAATAATACGGCATTAATCACCCTTAACACTTTTGAAAATAATTTGACTTCTTTGGAGATCAGCACTAATACAGCCATAGAGACCATGTATTGCTATGATAATCAATTGACCAGCCTGGACGTGAGTGGTAATACAGCCTTAACCTTCCTGAATTGCCGTGATAATAATTTAACTGAACTAGATGTGAGTGCAAATACAGCTTTAACAACCTTGTACTGCTATAATAATGAATTGACCAGCCTGGGCCTGAGTGGTGCCACGGCACTAACCTTCCTGAATTGTTATAATAATGATTTAACAGTTCTGGATGTCACAAATAATACAGCATTAACTACCCTGATTTGTAGGGCTAATCAATTGACGGCACTTGATTTGAGCAACAATACAAATTTAACGGATTTAAGGTGCCAAGAGAATTTATTGACTTCTATAGATTTGAGCTCTAATACAGCTCTAACCAAATTATCGATCCATATAAATCAATTAACCAGCCTGGATTTGAGCGCTAATACTGCTTTAACTGACTTAAACGTTATTGACAACCCCGATTTATATTGCATTCAGGTGGCTGATGTAGCACAGGCTGAGCAGAACTGGGGGAATGATCTTTCTAACTGGATGGGTTTCAGCATGGATTGTTCCAATTTAGTGTTCGGCTGTACAGATTCCTTTGCCCAGAACTACAATCCAGATGCAAACTGGGATACCGGCAGCTGCACAGGATATCCTGACAATGGGGAGTATAATCTCAGTTTTGATGGTGTGGATGATTATATTGATGCAGGGTCAGTATCTAATAACTTTTCTAATGCAGATTTCACAATAAATGCTTGGGTAAAGACCAGTGCAGCAAGTCAAGGAATTCTAATAAAGAATGATGGTGACGGTACATGGGAAGTTGGTGAAAAAGCATTCTATATTCAATCTTCAGGTATACCTGCATTTGTTGGCTGGGGCAATAATTATATTGTAGGTGATGTATCAATAAATGATGGTAATTGGCATTATGTTTCGATAGTATGGGACTATTCAGGTTCTGGTAGCAGTGGTACGGGTAAAGTATTTGTTGATGGTGTAGAAGGAACGAGTTCTTCAGGATATGCTGCAAATAATCTTGATGTGGGTGGACATTCTATCACTATAGGAGCGCCAAATTATTTTTCTGGTGAAGCACCAAATTATTTTTCTGGTAATATTAATGATGTGACTATTTGGGATCGAGCTCTTACCCAGGAAGAGATCCAAAGCAGTATGTCTTATGGATTATCTGGAGATGAAGATGGATTGCAGGGTTACTGGAAATTTGATGCAGGTGCGGACACGATTGCCTATGATCACTCAGGAAACGCAAACCATGGTGATATTATTGGTGCAAGCTGGGACATGCCTGGCTGTACCGATCCTTATGCTGGTAATTATGATTCCACTGCAACATCAGATGATGGCAGTTGTACAGGATATCCTGACAATGGTGAATATGATCTCAGCTTTGATGGAGTAGATGATTATGTAAAATCCAATTGGAATCAGTCTCAAAGTATGGACAATTATACTGTTACGATTTGGATAAAATCTGAGGATTTAAACCAACCAATTCATTCTGCTGCTTTCAATAATTATTCTTCTACAAGCAATGGTTTTCAAATTAGTGTTGATAGTTCAGATCCAAATATCTATAGATTTCATTCCACATCGCATGACCTGAATTTTGGAACATCGTCTACTGAATGGGTGCACTTGGCTGTTACTGCGAATGGGGACAGTACAAAAGTATATTATAATGGCAACCTAGCTTCTGCAGGAGCTTGGGTAGTCAGTGGTTGGGACCAAATAGTTTTTGGTCGCAATAGAGCCCAATATGAATATGGTGAATTTAAAATAAACGAATGCAGTGTATGGAATAATGCTCTTACCCAGGAAGAGATCCAAAGCAGTATGCATCTTGGATTATCTGGAGATGAAGATGGATTAATAGGCTACTGGAAATTTAATGCAGGTGCGGATACGATTGCCTATGACCACTCAGGAAACGCAAGCCACGGTGATATCCATGGTGCATCCTGGAGTGTTTCTCAAACCTATGTACCAGATGACAAATTCGAGCAGGTCCTGATAGATCTGGGTTATGATGATGTTTTAGATGATTATGTTGTTACAGATAATATTAATAGTGTCACTTATTTAGATGTTACTAATGATTCAATCAGTGATCTTACAGGTATCGAAGATTTCACATCATTGACCACACTAAAATGCGTAGGAAATGAATTGACGAGCCTGGATATGAGCGGTAATACAGCCTTAACATTCCTGAACTGCTATGCAAATAATTTGACCAGTCTGAATGTAAGCAATAATCCACTTTTAGACTTTTTATGGTGTCAAAATAATCAATTAACCAGTCTGGATGTCAGTAACAATACTTTAGTAACTGAACTAATGTGTCATTCAAACAGCCTGGATAGCTTGGATTTGGCTACCAATACGATGTTGGAAATACTAAGATGTAATGGCAATCAATTCACAACGTTAGATTTAAGCAATAATACTGCGCTGAAGTGGATATGGTGTCAAGGTAACCAATTAACGAGCCTTGACTTTAGTAACAACGTTGCAATAGAAACGATCAGATGTAATAGTAATAGTTTGAGTAGTATCAATATATCTAATAATCCAGCTCTAAAAACGCTGCACTGTTATTCAAACCAATTGACCAATCTGGAAATAGTGGGCAAAGATTCCTTGTATAATTTAGATTGTAGATCGAATGCGTTAACAAGCCTTGATCTTAGTGGGGCCCCAAACCTGACCACCGTAAATTGTTGGGATAATGACCTGATAAGCTTAAATCTAAGTGCTAATGATTCATTGGCTTACTTAAACTGTGATTGGAACGCCTTACCCAGTCTGGATGTAAGTAATAATTCACAGTTAGAGACATTAAAGTGTAACCAAAATAGTATAGGTAGCCTTGATCTAAGTAATAACATATTTTTAACTACATTAAGTGTTTCCAGTACTGCAATAGACAGTTTGGACTTAAGCAACAATACATCATTAACCTGGCTAGGATGTAATTGGAATAGTAGTCTTTCGTATTTGAATATGAAGAATGGTCTTACCCAAGAATTGACGAATTTTCAAGTGGATAACACTAACCTTACCTGCATAGAAGTTTTGGATCCAGAGTGGTCCACGGAGAACTGGACCTATGCGAATGGGAACATCGATGATGGTGTTACCTTTTCAGTTATCTGTGGATCTCAAAACCAGGACGAATGGTATGTAGCCACCACTGGTTCTGATGGCAGTGGCAATGGTACTGATGACAGTCCATTCGCATCGATCCAGACAGGGATCAATGCTGCAGGTGATGGCGATTCTGTTTACGTAGCGGTAGGAACCTATATAGAGAATATCAACTTCAGGGGTAAGAATATTTGGGTTTTGGGTGAAGAGCGAGAGACAACCATTATCGATGGTAATGATTCTGCAAGCGTAGTTATTTTTAATAATGGGGAAAATTATACTGCGCACCTTAGTGGGTTTACACTCACCAATGGTCTGCCAAATGGTGCATGGCCATCCAGCAGGGGAGGTGCTATCAATTGTCAAAATGCAAGTCCAACACTAAGTAACCTATTGATCACTGGTAATAGTTCAACAGCTGGCGGTGGCGGGATATATTTATATAGTGGTTCTAATGCAAAGATTACTGATGTAATAATCAAGGATAATGTTGGCGGCTGGGGCGGCGGCGGAATGTATATCGAAGGTTCTGATGCTGAACTCACAAACGTTCACATACATTCAAATGATGATGGCGGAGTGAAACTTCAAGCTTCTGATGTATCTTTCAATCATGTTACAATAAGTGATAATGAGTCCTATGGAATGCATATAGAATATTCTGAACCAACATTTAACCATACTACTATTGTTAACAATGATACCTATGGTGTTGGGCTTTTTTCAACCTGGTCCCATCCTGTTATTACAAATTCTATTATAGCGAATAATGGAACGCAAGTAAAAACTAATCATAGCACAGGGCCTTATGGGATCAGTATTAGTTATTCAAATATTCAAGGCGGTCTAGATGAATTGGATTCTCTTGAGTTTGATCCAGATTCAGTGAATTGGGACGAAAGCAACATAGATTTTGATCCATTATTCTGTGAGCCGGACAGTGGTAATTACCATATAGCTGAGAATTCCCCCAGTGCGGGCACAGGAGAAAATGGAGCTGATATGGGTGCCTTTGGTGTGGGCTGTGATGATATATGGCTCCCACCGGTCATAACAGCGATAGCAGACACATCCATGGATGAAGACAGTGAGCTTGTCCTTCAACTCTCAGCCCAGTCCAGTCAGGGCTATGATATATATTTTGAAGCCCAGAGCGATACACCAAGTGTTTACGCTTATACAAATCCAGGTGCTGGTGGCGGATCGCTTACTATTACTCTGATGACAGACTGGAATGGTTCAGCAGAGATCACAGTGGTTGCCTACAGCGAGTTTGATTCAGATATCAATGACACAACTTCTTTTGCCCTTACGGTGAACCCGGTAGATGATCTTCCATTTGTAGATGGTCATATACTGCCCCGTAATTACCCGGAAGACTTTGGCATAGATACTGTGGCCTACCTGCCGGATGTTTTCACCGATATAGATGGACAGTTGACCTATTCCTATTCCTTCACAGACACCTCTGTATTATCGGCGGGAATAAGCAGAAGTTATCTGATCCTTTCATCGCTTCCTGATGCTTATGGAGATACGGAGATAATGGTTACTGCTATGAACCCCACGCGGGCCAGTGTGACCGATACGGTCCTTCTCAATGTCTGGGCGATAAATGATGCACCTGTGGTAAGTATTCCTGATACTATGATGAATGAAGACAGCGAGTTCTTTTATGATGTTTCTGATTATATATCAGATGTGGACAGTGAAAACCTTATGGTGGGTGTAGACAATGTATCCCAGCCTATGCGTGAACATGTCCAGGCCCAAATGATAGGACCCGATACACTGCACCTGGTTTCCCAAAATAACTGGAATGGTACTGGCACCATACTTATGCGAGTAGATGACGGACAGATGGAAACACATCACCCATTTGTGCTCACAGTTAACCCGGTGAATGATGCACCTGTATTTGAGAACCTGTCTGCCTTGGTAGGGATGGGAATGGAGTTTGAAGTTCCAATCCATGTAAGTGATGTTGATATGGATTCTTTGACTGTAACCTTTGATGCTTCTTGGGAGTATCCTACATGGTTGTCACTAGTTGATGGGCCATACCGGTTGGTAGGAACACCCCCTGTTCAGGGTCAATTACAGTTCCCGCTTCATCTAAGTGATAGACAGGTAACGGTTACAGATACTTTTTCAATACTGGCAGCCTTTTTTCATCCGAGAATTACATCTATTACAGATGTGCCAGATGATCAGGGAGGACGGGTCTATATTGATTTTAGACGATCTTTCTTTGACGAGTCCGATCAAACTGGTCAGACGTACACAGTATTTCGCAGAGATATGATTGAGAATACACCTGATTGGGTGGTGGTAGGTTCTGGTGCTGCCATTGGGGATGATGCTTATACCTATGAAGTGACAACACTAAAGGATTCTACGGCTGATGATAATGGTATGACCCAGTTTAAGGTCGTGGCATCCATGAATGAAGGTCACTTTCATTCTCCATCACAGTCAGGCTATTCCATTGATAATATTGCTCCTGGTGTGCCCACGGGTATGCAGCTTGTAGCGAATAATACAACGATTACGGTGATTTGGAACACCAGTGGTGATGATGATTTTCAATATTTTCTATTGGAGCGTGGTATAGATGCAGGCTTCAGCACAAATATATATACGTCCTTTGAAGTGGTTGACACGGTCTATACAGATGAAGCCATAGATCTGGGGCAGGAATACTTTTACCGGTTAGCGGCCATTGATCATGCGGGCAACAAAAGTAACTATACCCAAGCGATGTCTGCTACGGCATTAGCTATTGACCCGGCGAGCCTGATCCCGGAAGTATTTGCCCTTCACCAAAACTATCCTAATCCGTTCAACCCGGTAACACAGATACGATATGACCTACCAAAAGATAGCTATGTAAGTATCACTATATATGATATTATGGGTCGTAATATAAAGTCATTAGTGAATACTAAACAGGCAGCAGGGTACCGATCGATACGCTGGAATGCTACCAATGATTTTGGTGAACCTGTATCTGCGGGAATGTATATTTATATGATCCAGGCTGGTGAGTTCAGACAAACGAAGAAGATGGTGTTGCTAAAATAGATATACTCTTTTCAAAACATCAGGCCCCGGTCGCCCGGGGTTTTTTGTTTTTAGAAGTAGATTAAGGTTTTAACTCTTCAGTTTCTATTGCATCATTTTTTGCACCATATTTTAATTAGTATATCATGATTGAATATAGAAAACGAATATTTAATTAAACTCCTGGAAGGTGTTCCAGATGTCCTCACTTATTCTTTAGTTATATTGCCCTTATTTGTCTTGATGACATTACCCACTATGAGATTTTAGATGGGATATAGAAGCTTTATATGATTTTATAAAATATTGGGATATTATTATGTATAAATCATTGATTAAGGAAAGTTTGAAATAAAAAAAGGCTCCGGTTGATACCGGAGCCTTTTTATGTTTTCACATTTGATCATTATTACCCATTAGGGATAATTG
>CAJWLO010000059.1 GCA_913043235.1 uncultured Fidelibacterota bacterium | reverse complement strand
GCTATATCAATAGTGATGTTTTTGGAGATGGGATATGTTTCAGGATTTGCCTTGGCCTGGTGGGGATTAAGCCAAGGAATTATTATACTATTGATTACAGTATCCGGATGGGTGATCTATCGTTTTAGATCTACCCGCTGTTTAACACTACCGCAATTTTTTGAGATGCGTTATAGTCGAAAGTTTCGAATATTTACAGGGATCGTTGCATTCGTTGCTGGTATCATAAATTTTGGAATATTCCCGGCTGTTGGGGCCCGCTTTTTTATTCACTATTGCGGTTTTCCAGATTCGTTATTAGGTATCGCCACATTCCCCTTGATAATGATACTGCTTCTATCTGTAGCTTTATATTTTGTACAAACAGGGGGGCAAATCGCTGTAATAATTGCTGACTTTTTCCAGGGTGTGTATGTAAATATTATTTTTATGGTGATGATATTTTTTCTTTTATTCACTGTAGGTTGGGATCAGGTTACTGAAGCTTTAGAACAAACTCCTATTAAGCTTGCACAGGAAGAAATAGCAGAAATTCAATCAGGAAAAGGCTTTTCTGATTTAAGTCAATCCGAACAAAATAACAAGATTCTAGAAATTGAAGAAAAATATGAAAACTCATCTAGGATTAATCCGTTCAAAACCAGCCATGTAGAAGATTTTAATTTCTGGTATTTCCTGATTGGAATCATTGGGATTATGTATGGTCAAATGAGTTGGCAGGGAAGCCAAGCGTATAATGCGTCGGCAAAAAGTGCTCACGAAGCAAAAATGGGTGCAGTTTTGGCTGGTTTTAGAGGATTCCCACAGACACTTTTTTTCTTATTTGCCCCAATTGCAATTTATGTTTTTATGAATCATGCAGACTATCAGTCGGTATCTGTTTCGGTAAATACATCGTTAGAGCAATTCAACACGGATGCTGTAAGGACTCAAATGAGGGCACCACTTGTTTTGTCAGAAGTATTACCGGTAGGGCTATTAGGAGCCTTTGCAGCACTAATGTTAGCTGCGTTCATCAGTACACACGATACCTATCTCCATTCCTGGGGAAGCATTCTTGTGCAGGACGTAATTATGCCATTTAGAAAAAAACCTTTTGATAAGGATACTCACCTGAAGGTCTTGAAGTATTCTATGTATGGTGTGGCAGCCTTTATATTTTTATTTAGTTTGTTATTCCAGCAGAACCAAAAAATTGCACTTTTTTTTGCAATTACAGGAGCAATATTTGCTGGCGGCTCAGGTGCTGTGATTATTGGTGGCTTATACTGGAAAAGAGGAACAACTGCTGCCGCGTGGGCTGCTATGATTACAGGAGCAGTTATTGCAGTTGGTGGTATCATCTTGAAGCAGGTTTCAGCTGAATGGTTGGCGGATACATATTCGATGTATACATTGAAGCAGATTATAATATTTTTTAGAAATATTAATGGCCAAGTATACTGGGCAATAGGGATGGGTTCTTCTGCTTTATCTTATATTATCGTTTCTTTACTAGGGAAACGTGCAATTTATGATATGGATAAAATGCTTAACCGAGGTAAATATGCCATTGAAGGTGAAATGGAAATCATTAGTGATATACCAGAAAGAGGTTGGAAGATGCTTGGGATGGGTAAGGAATTTACCAAAAGCGATAAATTTATTTACATAGTAAACTATGTGTGGACGTTAAGTTGGACAATTGTGTTTATCATAGGTACAGTATATAATCTTTATAATGATGTTGTTGATACATCATGGATGACTTTTTGGAAGTATTTTTTGTTTATCCATATAGGTATGGCTATTATTTCCATTGTTTGGTTTACATGGGGCGGGTTCAAAGACCTTCGGGAAATGATGCAAAAACTAAGATCAAGTGAAAGAGACCATGAAGATGATGGCTGGGTTTCAGCGGAATAATTTTTATGAATAAAAAAGAGACAGAAGTTGTCATCCAACGAATTGAAAAATGGTATGATCGGTTGCCAGCTCTTTTCATATATGATAAACAGATTCTTAATGCTGAATTTGGTTGGTCAAAAAATCCGGTGCCTTTTAGCGAAAGGCTCACTTTGAAATATAAACCTATTCGTGAGGGAGATGAATGGGGACAGAAATGGGAAAGTGCCTGGTTTCATCTTCTTGGCAAAATTCCAGACCAATGGACTGGAAAATGCATTGCCGCAGAATTAGATTTTTCTGGTGAAGGATTAGTATTTGATTCAGAAGGAAAAGCTATCCAGAGCATCTCAAATAGTTCAATCTGGGACCCAAATTTTTCCCGCACACGGCTACCTTTAAACAATCCGTGTGCCGGAGGGGAAAGGATCGAACTGTGGGTAGAAGCAGCGGCAAACACTTTGTTTGGAGTATTTACAGATCCCGATCCGGAAAAAGAAAGTCTAAAACGGCATGGCTGGTTTGATGCCAAGGTAGAGTGTATGCGGTTTGGTATCTTTGATAAAGAATTATGGCACTTGTACCTGGATGTAAGAATTCTTCTAGGGTTTGTGAAACGCTTGGATGAAAAATCAATACGAAGATCAAGGGCTATTCTGGCTTTGAATAATTGTATTAATGCGTTTGCTGATAATCAGAAAAATTCAGAAAAAGCACGGAATTATCTGAAACAAGAGTTGGAAAAACAGGCTTCAGCATCAGATTTGTATGTTTCAGCGATTGGGCATGCTCACATTGATACAGGATGGCTCTGGCCGGTTAGAGAGACAGTGCGCAAGTGTGCTCGTACTTTCGCTACTCAGTTAAGTATAATAGATGAATATCCGGATTACATTTTTGGTGCGTCCCAGCCCCAGCACTACCAGTTCATAAAAGATCATTACCCAGAACTATATGTACGGATCAAGAATGCTGTTAAATCAGGAAACTGGGAAGTTCAGGGAGGGATGTGGGTAGAAGCTGACTGCAATCTTATCAGCGGTGAATCAATGGTACGCCAACTGTTGCACGGAATGAATTTTTTCAAAGATGAATTTGGTATAGAAGTGGATAACCTTTGGCTGCCGGATGTGTTTGGCTATTCCGCTGCTTTACCCCAGATATTAAAAAAATCAGGAATTAATTATTTTCTAACCCAAAAACTTTCCTGGAGCCAGTTCAACGATTTCCCCTATCAGACATTCAACTGGCGCGGGATTGATGGGACAGAAATTTTGACCCATTTCCCGCCTGAAAATACCTACAACAGTGAACTGGATACAGAATTTTTAATTCCAGCTCAACAAAGTTTTAAGGAGAAAGACAAAATCGATGAATTTATTTCCCTCTTTGGTATGGGTGATGGTGGGGGTGGTCCCAAGCCTGAAAATGTTGAATTGGGTCGGCGCATGGCAAACCTTGAAAATTCACCTAGGGTTCATTTTGATACTGCAAAGAACTTTTTTCACAGATTGGATAAATACAAGGATGATATAGAGACCTGGGTGGGGGAACTTTACCTGGAGCTTCATCGTGGTACATACACGACCCATGGGTTGGTAAAGAAACAGAATCGAAAACTGGAATGGAGACTTCGTGCTGTGGAAATGCTATGGTCGTGTCTACCAATGAAAGATTATCCCACTGAAGAACTGGAAATACTTTGGAAAAAACTGCTAA
The DNA here is from genome assembly GCA_913043235.1 of uncultured Fidelibacterota bacterium. Taxonomy (GTDB): domain Bacteria; phylum Fidelibacterota; class Marinisomatia; order Marinisomatales; family UBA1611; genus UBA2134. The sequence continues at coordinate 11,887 of CAJWLO010000059.1, read as the reverse complement.
TTAACCAGTTCCATGATATCATCCCCGGCTCCAGCATTAATCTTGTTTATCAGACTACTCATAAGGAATATGAAGAGATTCATGGTGGTTGTGATAAATTAATATTACAAGCAGCTCAATCTCTTTTTGAGAAAAGCTCAGATGCATTCGTTTTGGCAAATACTTTATCGTATGTTTGGAAAGGAATAATCGTTATCCCAGAATCAATGAGAGGATATGCTATTTTGGATGAAAACGGACAACAGTTATCTCTACAGGAAACAGTCGCAGGAACCGTAGCTGCGGTTGACCTTGCACCTTTGTCATTTGCAACCTTCAAGAAAGGGGATCCTTTTCAAAGTGGAATGGAAAACGAAGATAACCTCACTCTGGAAAATGATTTTATTCTTTATGAATTTGATCAAAAAGGGCAGCTCATTTCTGCATATGATAAAGAAGTTGGAAAAAAAGTTTTATCTGGAGAAGGGAATGTATTATCGTTGTATGAAGATCGCCCTAATGATTATGATGCTTGGGACGTAGATTTCTTTTACAGGGCTGCAATCATAGAGACTGCAACAATGAATAAAGATGTTACTATAACTAGAGGAAATGCAGTTAAACAACTTGTATTCAGTTTCAGGATTGGAAAATCTACTATAAAGCAATCGGTTTCATTATACAATCATTCAAAGCGGATTGATTTTTCAACCACTGTAGACTGGAATGAAAAGCATAAAATGCTTCGGGTTCATTTCCCGGTAAATGTAAGATCAGATCAGGCAACCTTTGATATCCAGTATGGATATGTAAAGCGTAATACTCATAGGAATACCAGTTGGGATAAAGCTAAGTTTGAAGTGGTGGGCCATAAATACGCCGACTTATCTGATCATGATTATGGTGTGGCACTTTTAAACGACTGCAAATATGGCTACATGGTTCACGATAATATCCTAGATCTGAACCTGCTTCGTTCACCCACTAATCCCGACCCTAATGCAGATGAAGGATCGCATCAATTTACCTACAGTCTTTTCCCCCATATAAAGGACTTTATTCACTCCGATATTATTGCTGAGTCGTCGTGCCTTAATCAGCCACCTATTTTGTTCAAAGATACAGCAACAAAAATTAAAATGCCAATTAGGTTGGAAGGTGCTGGCATTGAATTATCTGTTTTGAAAAAAGCGGAAAAAGAAAATGAATTGATTTTACGTATTATTGAGACACATGGACGCAAATCAAATGGATTACTTTATATACAGGGTACCCTAGCAGAGTGTGATCTTATGGAATGGAAGCAAATAGGAGAAAAAATACAGGTTGATGAATCAATACAATTAGACCTAAAACCATTTGAGATTAGAACATTCAGGTATAATAATATTGCTGGTTAGTGCCTCTAGGCCATTTGTTACACTGAGTTAATTTTCATAGATCACAGGACAAATAGATTCATTTTCTGTTTGATTTAAATAACTAGTCAGTTCCCCTTTGACAGGGATTCTTTCGGATGAGTCCGTACAAAAGTGAACAACCATGCCAATCCTAGGGCCTTTGCTGATATTTGGTCCAGATGAATGATATACTTGAGAAGTATGAATACTAATATGCCCTTTTTCGATGTTTGCACTCACAACTTTGTGGCCATAATGCGTATCCTCTAATATCTCATCCTGCGCAGCAAGGTTTTTATCAAAGAAATCCATGCCTGTTATATCTTCCCATTTATTGGAACCTCTTATATAACGAACAGGTCCAGAATTTTCAATCACATCTGTAAGAGCTATCCATGCAGTAAACACCCCGCTAGGTTTCCAAAAGGGCCAATATTGAGTATCACGGTGCCACCCCGCATGACCTTTTTCCCCCCCACCTTCAGGCTTCCAGACTGATTGCGAATGCCATACTTGGATTCTTTTTGCTCCAACAGTATCAGCCAACCATTTTCCAAAATCCGGGTTTGTAATAAGATTCCAAATTTGTTCGTTACATAAATGGGGTTTATCTATCTTAATAATGCTTTTTGGATCATCGCCAATATTCCAGAACCGATTTTCAGGTGAGATTCCCGTTTCGTAGATCCCTTGGATTACATCGGATAAACCATTGCAGGCGGATGTTATTTGTGAAGATGAAAATATTTTTGGTGAAAGACAAAACCCATCTTTTGCTAAATCATATTTCATATCATACATTTCTATCGCTAAATCAATGATGGTGAAGAGTCTTTATTTTTTTTACCATCGATTATCTATAATGTTCATAACCATTAAAGGGCATATGCAACTCATCATCAAATACAGGTGGGTGAGCATAATTATTTTGTATTTCTTTAACAGCATTTCCTCGCGATAAAATACACTCCCATGCGTCTCTGTTTACATATGCTGAAGTAGGGATATACCGCAGTGTTAATCCCATCCGCCACTGATCAGAAATGTTAGCATTCGAACCATGAATGATAAATGGATTATGGATAGATACATCGCCTGCTTCAAGCTCTATATCTATTGCATCCGAATCATCAATTTGATCAGGATGGATAGCCAGGTCTAGAACATATTCTTCGGTGTCCACCTGGATCATCTCAGATGGTTTCAAAAGCCGTTTATTTTGAGTTCCAGGAATTACTTTCATACATCCACTTTTTATTGTCGATGATGTCCCTGCTACCCAAATTGATACAACATCCATAGGCTCGAGCGGCCAATAGGATCCATCCTGGTGCCAGCCAACGGGTTTTCCATCATATGGTTTTTTTGCAATGTAGTGAGCGCCAAAAAGAGCAATATTTGGGCCTATGATCTCTTCAACAATATTCAGCAGCTGATTGGATTTTACTACATGGTGAATAAAGGGATCATGAATCAACAAATCATGATGGAATGCTTCAGGTCGTATATCTGGATATTTTCTCCCCAGCCAATGCACATGATTTTTCAATTCATTTGCCAGGTCCGAATCAATAGCATTGCGAACGATAACAAAACCGTTATCACTGTATTCTTTTTTAATATTGTCGCCAGTCATACTTTTTGTGGTTTATACAAAACCGATGTGTCACTTATCCAAATATTTATTGATATAGTAAAGGTCCAGTTCCCTTGAATCCCTATACTTCAGTCGAAGATCTGCCAACTCAGTTTTTAAATTTGCAACAATTTTCTTATAGGCAGGGTCATCATATACATTATTCATCTCGTGATGGTCTTTAAAGCGGTCATAAAGTTCCCATTCATCAACATCATAATAAAAGTGAGCCAGTTTGTATGCTTCAGTCACAATACCATAATGTCGTTTTACCATATGGACTGATGGGTACTCATAGTAGTGGTAATAAACTGCATCCCGGGTCCATTCTTTATCCCGACCTAATAATAACGGCAGCAGACTTTCACCTTGCATATCCGCTGGTGGAGTGATAGTTGCTGCTTCAAGAAGTGTTTGTGCGAAATCCAGATTTTGTACCATTTCAGTTTTTTTTATGCCAGGCTTTATTCTGTTTGGCCAGCGGATCATTAATGGGGTCTTAAATGATTCATTATAGATAAATCGTTTATCAAACCAGCCGTGCTCACCCAGATAGAACCCCTGATCAGATGTATATACCACAATTGTGTTTTTATCCAAACCTGATTCCTGAAGATAGTCTAGAACACGGCCTACGTTATCGTCAACAGATGAGATGCTCCCAAGGTAGTCCTGCATATAGCGTTGGTATTTCCATTCCATTTTTTCTCTATCATTCAAGAGTCGCCAATTCTGTTTGAACCAGATATTGATAGAATCTAAAACAGGCTCGTATAAATCTTTTTGAACATTATTTGCCCGCGCGAATGATGTACTAAACCCATCTGAGCCACCCCAATTATACGGCTTTATATATGGTTTAATACTGTCCATTGATGCAAAGGTTTCTGGTCGTATCTTAGAATCGTGACCATACCTTAAATCATACAGTATATTCATTTCAGCTGTTTGTGCAGCCGTTCCTCTATTTTGATAGTCATCAAATAATGTTTCCGGAAGAGGGAACTCTTTTTTGGTGAATTCCTTGAACTTTTCAGGGCTTGGCCACCAGGGCCTATGAGGAGCCTTATGTAAATACATTACCAAGAATGGTTTTTCAGTATCTCTTTTGGCTTTAAGCCAATCCAGAGTTAGATCAGTAATAATATCAGTTACGTAACCAGTTATAGTGGTATCACCAGACTTGGTGATAAAAGCAGGATTAATATAATGCCCCTGCCCAGGGAGGATCATAAAATCATCAACTCCTTTGGGGTCGTTTCCAAAGTGCAGTTTCCCAAACATAGCGGTCTGGTATCCTGCTTTCTGGAACAGCTGGGGAAATGTTACCTGGTTCGTATCAAAAGGAGCTCCATTATCAATCTTCCCATTAATATGATTATGTTTTCCGGTCAGGATCGTAGCCCTTGAAGGAGCGCAAATGGAGTTTGTGACACAGGCATTCGTAAATATTACTCCTTCATCTGCAATTTGGTCAATATTTGGGGTGTGAATTAATTTGTCACTATATGCACTAATTGCTTGATAAGCATGATCATCAGACATGATAAAGAGAATATTTGGTTTTAATGATTCATTAGTAATTTGCTTTGCACAAGAAATAAAGACAGATAGTATGAGTGTGCAGTTAATGATAATGCGGAAGAGCAGGGCCAAAATATTTATTTTTTTAGTATCCTAACTTTAAAAAATCTACTAAAACTTAATTTCATACTCGCCCCACTCGATAAAGGTAGAAGTTTTTACACCGAAAAACTCAGCAATTTTTACTACTACAGATAAAGGCGGATCGACTCGACCATTGGCATAATAACTAACAGTAGCCTGTTTCTTACCAATAAAATCTGCTAACTCTTGCTGATTCTTTTCTCTAATTGCAAAGCCTGTTTTGATTGATTTTTTAAGGTTCATTATATTCTTTCCATGCTTATAATTCAATACTAAGACTGATAAAATATAATTACAAATACTTTATTTATAATTATTAGTATTGAATTATTTAGAAGTTTGTTAAAAAAATAATAGAAATAAAAATAAATATTATTTAATTTATTTCATAGAATTTCAGGTAAGCTAAAGAGGACCATAATGATGCAAAAAATACGTAAAAAAATTTTTGATAATCATAGCCATATAGGTCCAGTACCAGGGTTTGCTTATTATGGCTTGCCTGAAGTTGTCAAGCCTACAACTGACTATGACACTATAGATGAATATCTAGGTGGCATGGATGAGCATGGCATTGATCGTGCTTTAGTATTGCCAAACTATGGTTACCCTGATTCAAATCAACCTTTCACGCTCAACCCTCTTGTTGCCGAAGGCGCTGAGAGGACTGATCGTCTTTTGGGCGCTATCTGGGTCTCGGCTTTACCAAAAGATAAAGATAAGACAATTGAAGCGCTTAAACTTATTGGTCAAAAAGGATTAATTGCATTAAAAGCGACATGCCTTTTGGGTGGGACATTGGATCCAGAAGGTTGGGATGATGAATCTTCCGAACTTTGGAATATGATTCTTGATGCAGCAGCAGAACATGATATGCCTATTCATATCCATACAAGTCCAAGTGGCGGTTCGGATATTGATAATGCTTTAGCAATGATTAAGAAGTATGGTAAACGCAACAAAATACATGTGGTCCACATGGGTGGTGGCGTAAGCGGGCATATTAAGTTTGTTCCCCAGTTTTGTGATCTGGTCGAAGAAGGTTTTAAAGTATATACTGATTTAACATGGTCAGTTGGTTTTGGCTCGAATTGGTTACTGAAGGAAATCGAAGAGCGAGGCATAGGTGGTGATCGGGTTTTATTTGGGTCAGACGTACCCTGGAGTGACTTTGCATCTGAATATTGGAAAATTGAAGGTTCTTCAATTTCTGAAAAATTAAAGGACGACATTTTTTGGAATAACGCTGAACGTTTGTACAGCAAATTCTGGTAGTTTATGTAAAAATCTAGTTTTTTAATAAACTATAATAATTACCACATACCTCTTTAATAACAATCATAAGAGGAGAATACAAACATGGGAATGATAAATGTTGAAGGCCCAAAGCCTGGTGATAGACTAGTAAACCTAGACGAAAAAGTCTTTCCAGATCATCAGGCAGGTGATGGTGATCGTGCCCTAATAATGATGCATACAGTTCCTTTTGAGGGTTCTGTTGGCTTGGTAAATATGCTTACCACAACACGGATCATCCGTAAAGGATTTTCCACCACCTTATGCCTTTATGGCCCAGGTGTATTAATGGCAGCAGCTGGACGAGGTTTTCCTGATGTTGGTGTGGAAGGGTTTCCAGGTAACCTATCAGTGAATAAGCAGCTGGACACAATAATGAATGAAGGCGGCACCATACATGCATGCCGATTTGCTATGGTTGCACTGTATGGTATGCGCGAAAGTGATATTATGGATGGTGTAAAACCATTTCATCCCCTTGATGTGCTAGATGTTTTAATTGATCATTGGCAGGATGGGGCCCTTACTATAGCAACTTGGACTCTCTAAGATCAGGCTCAGTCTATAGATAGTACATCTCTGAATTTATTCTCTTAGAATTATAGGGAGTGGATTCGAGTATTACATTAAATGTGATTTTATTGCACGATTATTAAAAATATCGTTGTAATTAATTGTGGGTTATGGATGTACCGTAACCCACCGCATTTATTATCTATTAATCATTTAAATCCTGTATTTAATGTTATGCTGATTCCAGTTTATTATTTTGAGGATCTTTTATTTAGCAATATCCAATATTGAGGAATGCATTGATACTAATAAATTTTAATTAAGAACTTATAATGGATAAGAAAAAAATTCTTCTTGAGCTACAAAGTTTTGGAGCTCGTATAGATGTTCCTTTAGAAGACCGTGGTCGGTGCGGTGGTGCTGGGCCTTCCGATGATAAAGCTTTTTTGTTGGATGGAGTTCCTGCGATGGTGCCAACGCTAGGAGAATTTGCGCAGGAATCCCCCTACCGTGTTACCAAAAACGAAGATGGAAAATATGCAGTCACAAGCAATGGGGAGAATGTTATGCCTGTTGAATTTGTATCTTCCCCCAGGTTCTATGATTTAAAAACGAAAGATGGTATCCCATATAAAAAAATAGCAGTTTTGCACGGTACGGATGTTCTTGCAACTACTGTATCTCAGCGCTGTATCCGCTGGCGGCGAGAAGAAGAGCGATGTCATTTTTGTGCCATTGAAAATTCTCTAGAGAGTGATTCAACTATCAGTTTAAAAACTCCTAACCAGTTAGCGGAAGTGGCTGAAGCAGCAGTGCGCCTGGATGGTGTAAAACATATGATTATGACTACTGGTACAATAAACTATCGTGATATGGGGGTCCATTATTTAGCAGAATGCACTAGAGCAATAAAAGAGAAAGCACCTAACATTAGAATTCAGGTTCAATTTGAGCCACCGGAAAATTTAGAAGACATAAAATATCTGCATGAAGTAGGTGTAGATGCCGTCGGTATTCATCTTGAAAGTTTCAGTCAGGAAATCCGAGAACAATTTACACCGGGGAAAGCACAGATTAGTATAGACCGATACTTTGAATCCTTTAAATATGCTGTTGGTATTTTTGGGCGAAATCAAGTTTCAACTTATGTTATCGTAGGATTGGGTGATACTGAAGATTCAATCGTTGAAGGATGCCGGCAGGTTGCGGAGCTTGGGGTCTATCCATTTGTAGTACCTCTCCGGCCTATTATGGGGACACCACTGGAGAATGTACAGGCTCCGGATCCTAAATTGATGGAACAAATTTATTTACGGGTAGCAAAAAATAATCGTGAATTTGATCTAGCCTACAGGAATAGCAAAGCTGGTTGCGCACGTTGTGGTGCTTGCTCAGGCATAGCAGCATTTGAGTGAATAAATAATTAAAGCCGATTATGAAAAAAGTAATTTTCAAAATTGTCAATACAAATGCTGAAATCCAAGAATGTTTCGCTATTCGTTATTCTGTTTTTGTTGAAGAACAAAAGATGTTTGAAAAAACAGATCGAGATGAATTTGATAATAATGCCATTCATATTGCTGCCATTAATTCTGATGATCGGAAAGTGATAAGTACTGTGCGTTGCCATCAAGTAGGTGAAAATATTTGGTATGGTTCCCGTCTTGCTGTTCCTAAAGAATACCGAACCCACCACACTCGAATTGGTATAAAATTATGTAAGCTTGCTGAAATAACAGTAGCCGAGCGCGGAGCTAAACGGTTTCTAGCTTATATCCAAAAGCAGAATGTCCGGTTTTTTGAAAGACTACGTTGGCAAAAAGTAGATACCCCCGTTATGCATTTTGGAGTAAAGCATCAATTGATGGAAGCTTCCCTTTTAGGGATGACTAAGAAATCAGAAAACTCTTTAAAGAAAAAGATCCAACCCGTTTATGCCAGAAGCTAATCTAGAGAATTTGATTAAGAAGCTGCATGCGACCCAAGCTTGGAAACATAAATATGAGATTAAAACAATTTCTGATAGTATTTTAAAGCATGTACAATTGGTTGATGGTTCCCCTGTGGAATTGGGTGATGATGCAGCAGTAATTAAACAGGATAATGATTATTTACTCCTCGCTGCTGAAGCCGTACACCCGCCGCTTATTGATAATGACCCCTATATTGCAGGCCGCGCCTCTATTTTGGCTAATGTTAATGATATTTATGCCATGGGAGGTAAGCCGTTAGCTGTGGTTGACACTATTATTTCTCCAGATATTGCAGTTTCATCGGAAATAATGAGGGGACTTAAAGACGGATGTAATAGATATGGTGTTCCAATTGTTGGGGGGCATTTAACAGCGACTGGCCATAAAGCAGCAATAACAGTCTGTATTTTAGGGCGGGCAAAGAAAATATTAAGCAGTTTTCATGCTCAGCCAGATGATATTCTGCTTCATGTTACCAATTTGAGAGGTTCATTTCATCCAGGCTTCCAATTTTGGAATTGTTCTTCTCATCTATCGGATGAAGAAATACAGCGTGATTTGTCGTTATTAAAAACTATTGCTGAAAAAGGATTGTGTGATACTGCCCGTGATATCAGTATGGCTGGAATATTAGGGACCGCTTTAATGATGTTGGAATTATCTGGAGTAGGAGCACAAATCTCTTTGAATAGACTAAGGCAACCTGGTATTCGCTCCGATAAATTTTTTGATTGGTTATGTTGCTTTCCAAGCTATGGTTTTATACTATCAGTTAGGCCATGGAACCTGACTAATGTGCAACAAATATTTCATGAATTTGACATAAGCTGTTCTTCAATCGGTAAAGTTACTGAAGGTAGTAAAGTGGATTTAGTAAATGGAGATCAGACAGCTCTACTTTGGGATTTCAATGAAGAACCTTTTACTGGATTTTCATCGTCTTCAGTTCCCCTACTTCATGAATTTAAAGAAGAACAACTTAACTAGAGCTAGGTTTTCCATTTCAAATGATTTTATTAAACCAATAATAACATTAGTATACATAAAAAATATAAATAGAATATGGGGGATACATTATGCAGCGGATTGTAGTCATTGGTGGTGGCGGTGCCGGAACAGGTGCAGCTACAAATGCCAAACAGTTTGATCGCTCCTTAGAAGTTACTCTAATTACTGAATTTGAAGACATCGCTTACAGCCCATGCGGTATCCCGTATGTTTTCGGACGTGATATTAAAAAATTTGATGGTTTATTTTTACAACCATTGGAATTTTATAGAGAAGAAATGGGTATCAATCTTAAAACCGAAACAGTGGTGAAAAGTATTGATATAGATAAAGGTGCTGTATATACTACCGAAGAGGAAGAATATCCTTTTGATAAATTAATCCTTTGTACAGGATGGGAATATGAGGTCCCGAATCTCGAAAATGTAGATTTGGATGGTGTTATCTTTATAAAGAACATCCGTAGAGCTATGGAGATTGATAGTCAGTTAGATAATGTGAAAAAGGCTGTCGTCTGGCAGGCTAAACCTCTTGGCGTTGAGTTAATAGAAGCATTGCCCAAGCGGGATATTGAAACACATCTTGTAGATTCAGGTTCCTGGCTTATGTCTGAATTTTCAGATGCAGACATGATGGAACCCTTACAGGATCATTTGGTTGATGATCTGGGTGTGAAAATGCATTTTGGCACAGATTTAACGGGCTTCTCTGGTGAAAATGGGAAACTAACATCTGTACAAACAAGCGATGGAAGTATAGATACTGATATGGCATTTCTTGTAGCCCCCATGAAGCCATCAACTAAACTTGCGAAAAGTATTGGAATTAAAACTGGTTCTACTGGTGCCATTGTTGTAAACAATCATATGGAAACAAACGTGGAGAATGTATATGCGGCTGGGGCTTGTGTTGAAACGATGCATGGACTCTTAAATATACCTGTAAACCTTATTCAAGGAACCTATGCATATACTCAAGGACGCATGGCTGGGATTAATTCAGCGGGAGGTAATGAGTCATACAGTCCTGTATATGTTCCATGGGCACTTGGGTCTAAAGTTCAAGTTGGTGGAGCCCTAATTTCTGAAACCCTAGCAAAAGCGACTGGTATGCCTTATATAGTAGGGAAAGCGAAAGGTATTACTGCAGCAAGGTATCATCCTTCCGTTGAACCAATGCATGTAAAACTATTAGCAAATCCAGAATCGCAGGAACTTATTGGTGGTCAGTTAGCCGGGGGAGAAGGTGTCAAGGAAAGAGCCGATTTTCTTGCATTTGCCATTCGTAAAGGGACTACTTTGATGGAGCTGGCAACGATGGAGAATGTATATTCACCTCCCATAGGAGCACTTGTTGAGCCTATATCTGCTGCAGCGAAGAATGCCTTAGCAAATATCTAATAGGATTTTTCTTGATTAAGTATGTTCAATTCAATGATGATAGTTGGAATATTTTTTTAAAACTGAAACATTAGGAATAAATATATGCCTATAACAACACGGAAACCTGCCCCTGCGACAATTCTTCAGAAGTTTCGTGCTATTACTGAAGGGTATTTACTCCAGGTGGCTCAGGGTGAAATGGTACGAAAGTATCCCAACGCAGGAACAAAACCAGCATCAAAAGGTGGCTTTATATATAAATTATTACCAATTTTATTTTTACCAGGATTTCGTTTAACTCCCTGGTTTATAAAGCACAGACTTCTGAAACTTTTCTTTGTTCACCCTGAACAGGAATGGCCAAAAAGGCCATGGGAAGAATCTTGAGTTAATCTTTATGTCCAATATAAGGTCTGTTCATGTTCAATGGATGGGACAATATCGAACCAGTATTAATATTAGAGGAGTGCACCAGCTTGATGGTGATGAGACCCCTGAATATGGTGGTAATGATTCTGGCCCTATGCCAACTGAATTTTTCCTTGCTTCTGTTGCTTCCTGTCTGTGCTTGGCAGTGACACACATTGGTAAAAAAAAGAAAATCTCATTAAATAACATAGAAGTAAGTGCAAGTGGAGAGAAAGATCCAACAAGTTTTCAATTCAAAGAGATTCACCTTGAGGTCAAGGCAGACCTACCTGCAACGCAGTTACAACCTCTTGTTATGCAAGCTAAAAAGTATTGTTTTGTCAGTAATACAATAATTAAAGGCTGTCCCATAAATATAAAAACTAAATCAACACTACTAGCAAAAGACGAAGCATAAAATAATTTTTATGACAACAAACAAAATAATAGAATCTGAAGATAAGCTTGGAGTTATCAATATAGGTCTAGATGGTTTTGCCAACGATATGCGTCAGCAGGATGTATCAGTAGTAAATGTAGATTGGTGTCCACCAGCTGATGGAGATCTGAATCTCAATGAAATTTTAAAAACTATAAATTTTGACCAGGATCTATTAAAGCGGA
>CAJWLO010000058.1 GCA_913043235.1 uncultured Fidelibacterota bacterium | reverse complement strand
TCGAGGATCTTCAATAGGAATTTCAATAACGTCAAACCCTATCTCCTTTATTTTTTTTAATAAATATAGTGAGTCATTATTAAAAGGAGATGTCCAAAGCCACGTACTTACACCAATTTTCATAATATTATATTAACAATAAATTATTATATTTATTCATCTTCTATTTTTGATTAAAGTAGTATTTATCATATTTTCTCGCTTAAAAAATATTTTATAAGCTTTTAAGTTTATAATTGTTTAAAGCATATTTTCTTGGTTAGGTTATTTGGAGGTAACATTAATGAAATATTATATTCCATCTCTTCTAGTGTTTTTCTTATCATTATTCAGTTGCTTCAAAGGTTCTAAGATTAATACACCCTTAGATATAAATAACGCAAAAAGGATAAATAAAGAATTCTCAATTCCTGATATAAATAAAAAAGAGAAGCCAAGGGTAAATGTTGAAGGTGCTGAGATAACATTGTTGCTTCAGGATCCGGATATCGTTACTCCTACAGGAATCGCAGTTGATAATGATGATAGAATATGGGTCATTGAAAATCATACTCATGTAAGGCAAGATGACTACCCAGGCCCAGATGTAGACCGCTTGTTAATCTTTGAAGGGTACATAAATGATAATCCAGAGAATAAAAAGGTTATTGAGTATGCAACAGATTTCAAGGATGGGATGTCCTTAACTCTTAAGGATAATGGACAAGTACTTATTGCTACACGAGCATCAATAATTCAATTTACCGATTTAAACAATGATTTCATTGCTGATAAGCGAGACACGTTAATAGCGCTGGATACGCAAGAAGAATTTTCTCATAATGGGATGTCTGGATTGGCAATTGGTCCTGATAATAAGATTTATTTTCAGTGTGGTGAAAATTTTGGATCAGAATATTTAATGACTGGAAGTGATGAAACTACTATTCTAGGCGAAGAGAGAGAAGGAGGTAGCATTTACAGATGTAATATGGATGGCTCAAATCTTGAAAGAATTGGGACAGCAATATGGAATTGTTTTGGGATGAATTTTGATCCGTATGGTAATTTATTTGCCGTTGAAAATGATCCTGACTCCCATCCACCCTGTAGATTACTTCATGTGGTGAAAGGCGGAAATTACGGTTTTGAATTTAACCACGGTCGTGATGGGCTAAGTCCATTAACATCATGGTTTGGTCAAATCCCAGGGACACTTCCAATGGTCTCAGGTACTGGAGAAGCTCCTTGTGCATTAATGCATTACGATTCAGACCTTTTTGGATCAAAAATACAGTCTTCATTACTTGTCACGTCCTGGGGAGATAGTGTAATACAAAGCTTCAAACTAGTATCAAATGATGGTTCATTTACTGCTAAGCCTTTTGCATTTGTTGAAGGTAAAAGAAACTTTGCTCCAGTTGATATTGCAATTGATTCAAAAGGCGGGCTTATTATCTCTGATTGGGCAAGTTTGCGCTACCCCGTACATGGGAAAGGAAAAATTTGGCGTATTTCTCCTCCACTGAATACTTCTTCAGAAAAGGGTCAAAATAATGATCAGATTCAGTTATTAAACTCTCCGTATGCTGATATAAGAAAAAACACAGCTAATAAAATCATTGCTACTACAAGCAATATCATAGATTATTTAAATAATAAACAGATTAAAGATATTGCAAAACCAAATATTCTTTGGGCCGCAGCAAATAATGATCATCCACAATTAAAAGAACTGTTGGTTAAAGCTATGGATGATGATAATGAATTGATTAGGGCTTTGTCGGTCCAAATATTGCTTGAGAAGAAATTATTTAATACTGAAAAATATTACTTAGATCTTTTTCACAATGATCCATCGATGCATGTGAAAAGACAGGCAATATATGGTTTGGACTCTCAAGAAGCATATAAAAGTGTATCTTCTTTTTTTAGTGAGAACAAACCATTCATACATACATCAATAATTGAGACTTTTGGGAAACCAAAAAATATTGATATGTTTATCACCGCATCAAATAGTGATAAAAATCATGAAAGGCTAGGTGCGCTTTTATGTTTACGGCGTGCCAATGCAGATGTGCCTAAAGAGGTAATGCGGAAATATCTTTTTGATCCAGACTTTACTAATCGACAGGTAGCACTTAAATGGATATCAGAAGATTTATTGGTAGAGTTCAGAGATATTGTGGAAGAATCATTTATTCTACTTGATGATATTGATCAGAGAATATTTGATGCTTATATGGTGGCATTTCAATATCTTGATGGGAAATGGGAACCAGTGACACCGCGTGTTAATAAGGCTGCAAAGGTAACGGGCTGGGGAGACAAAGCCACGCCCCACTTTGCAGAAGGTGATCAATCATGGACAAGATATCCATATAAGCGGCAACCTTTTTTATTAAAGGCCCTTAGGAATAAAAATTTTAATTCAAAATTAAAGGCTCGAGCGTTATCATCGATGGATCCATATCATGCGGATCTGACAGTTCCTTTTCTCATGAAATTATTTAATGAGGGTGCCGAGGACTTACAGATTGAAGTAACAAGAACCTTAAGCACACGAATTACTGATATCGAAGCTTGTAAAACAGTAGGAAAGATTGCTAAAGATAAAAATCAAAATGTTGAAACCAGACTTGAAGCACTGACAGGTCTCGGTAATAGTGCTGCCGTAAACGAAAGGAGTATGAATATATTATTTGAGATTCTTTCTAATGATCAAGAAATGGACATTATTAGAAATGAAGCATTTAAAAATTATCAATCAATGTCTCCAGATTTAAATATGGATCAATTTAATTTATCATTAGAAAAGATACCTTCATCTATCGAAGAGTGGCGTGAATATGGTATCCAGGAAGGCAATGAAAAAGCCGGATCCAGAATCTTTTTTAGTAGTAGATATCAATGTGCAAGCTGTCATAGGGTTGATGGAAGGGGAGGAATATATGGTCAAGATCTTTCTCGAATCGGATTGAATGCAAGTAAAGACAGGATAATTGAAAGCATATTACAACCAAGTGATATTATTTCTCCAGAATATGTTGGATATGAGGTCACTACTAAAGAAGATGATACTTATGTAGGTAGGGAAGATAAAGATAATGCATGGGGCAATAATCAGCGCTTCCAAAGTCTTGATAATAATCACGATGAAAATAAACACCACTTTACGATAATTTTAGCAAATGGAGAAAGTAAAATGATTCATTATGAAACAATAGTAAAGAAAAAAATATTGGATCGTTCTTTAATGCCTTCCGGATTATATGAAACAATGTCAGGTGTCGAGTTTAGAGATTTAATACAATTTCTTTCTGAAAGAACCAGCACTAAAATCAACTCTAAACAGAAATGAAATATTTCTTGTACTACCAATTATTTTTAGAACCGCAAAACCAAGGAGAAGGATGATGATGACATTCCAAAAATCTTATCCATTTGTTTGCACCGTTACAGGTGTTTTCTTATCGATCATCGCGGTGCAAGCCCAGGTTCACCCCGAGCCTCCCAACCCGCGTAGCCGCAGTGAAATCGAATCAGTACTAGCCAAAGCCCCCAAGGTTTCCAGCAAGAATCTCCGTAATCTTCACATTGTTTTGCTTGCTAGCAAGAAGGATCATGGCATCAATGAGCACGACTATCCACTCTGGCAGGAGAATTGGCAGTTGCTTCTGGGTGGAACAAAAAACGTCAGTGACACGGCTCAGATCAATTTGTTTGGGCCTGCAAACAAGGTTAGTCTCGAGTATATGAAGGCGGGGGCACCTAATGTCAAGGTCACAACCGCCTGGCAATGGCCATCCAAGGAGCAATTTCAAAACGCTGATCTGATCGTAGCGTTTTCAGTTGTGAACTGGAGCGACGAGAGGAATTTAGAACTGCATGAGTTCTTATCTCGCGGGGGTGGGTTTGTCATCATCCATATGAGCTGTGTTGTTGAACAAGGAATTGGTCTTGATGATGAAGTAGCCAAACTAATTGGACTGAACTGGAACTGGGATTACACTAGATGGCGCCATGGACCAATGAATCTCGATATTGCAAAACCAGACCATCCCATTTGTATCGGGCTTCCCAAACAACTGTATTTTATGGATGAAGCCTATTGGCCTTTACATGGAGATCGCTCGAAAGTAACCGTTATCGGAACTTCGAAGGAGACCGTAGGCAAAATCGATATTCATGATAAAGATGGAAATCTTGTTTTCGACAAGATAAAAGCTATCCAACAGAAGTGGCCCAAAGAACCTACGAAAGATGAACCGATGTTCTGGACATACGAATACGGTAAGGGACGAGTGTATGGTTGCATCCTTGGACACTACACCTGGACTTTCGATGATCCCTATTTCCGCATACTTCTCCTTCGCGGGATGGCATGGGCTGCCAGGGAATCTCCCTATCGATTCGACTCGCTCGTCTTGCGTGGGGCAAGGTTGTGAGCATATTCTTATGGAATAAAGTTAAATATTTGGCGAGTTAAATTGTCACAATTCCAGCCTATAGTTCAATAAAGGGTAATGGTAGAAGGGGATTGAATTGGCCTCATTTCCGATAGAGATTTATTGATATAACTGTTAAGAGTCACCTTCGAAAGAAATAATGAGTCAGTAAGTTTTATCTTGGATACGGATACACAAAAATGAAACTGAAATCATGTTTTGCTGCTATTAGTGTGACTTTTCTTGTTTCAGGAAAGGCCAATAATCTCCCAAACCAGGACTCTACTATTATTCAAGCAGAAAAATTTAAAAATATTATTAATCGCACTGGTTCACCTGATTATATGCGCGATTATGATTTTGATGATCACCAGCGTTTTAATCCATTTTTTGACTATGGCGCCTGGCATGGCCATCTGTTACCGGATAATGAAGAAGGTATTGGTGGCTTTCCTGGACCAGCTCTACTTACTGAAGAATACATTAACTTTATGGCAAACAACTTTGACCGCTTAAGTGTATACAAAGATAAACAGAAAGTGAAGTTTTTCATGAAAGCCTACAGTATTCCTGGCGCATTGATTCAAAAGTTAACATCTGACAACATTGCTATTAAGATGACATTGCGTTTTGTTTCAAATCGAACTTCTTTGATGGAAACAGAGATTACCACAAAGAGTCCGGTGGTGTTGGTTTGGGATGGTGAACTATTAGAAAAATACCATGCTAAAGAAGGTATTCATCAATCAGATAAAACCATCGTTCAAGCCTATCCGGATTACAACCGTCAAATTTTGGTAACCGATAATGGTTTGAAAGTTACTTTTGGCAAGGTGCGTTCAACCTGGGATTTACTGACATCTGGAGAATCGGAATATCAAATCCACAAATCGCTTCCATTGGAGACGGTAATCAATGATCACAAATTTTTGTCAAAGGTAAAGATTGAAGGTAGCACCACCATCTATACTACCTATTCCCATGTTTTGACTGCTGAAGAAAACCGGGCCGAACAAAGTATAATAGTTGACATTCTTAATAATCCAAAGCGATACCTTATAGCGTCACAAGAACGTTGGGAAGGTTATCTGGCAAAAGGATTAACTAACCCACGCGCCGATATAGAATTGGAACGTGTCGCTGTAAAAGCGATGGAAACCTTAAACGGTAATTGGCGAGGTGTAGCTGGAGCGATGAAGTTTGACTCGGTGACTCCATCCGTTACTGCTCGTTGGTTCTCTGGCAACCAAACTTGGGCATGGGATACCTGGAAACAAGCATATGCAATGGTTAATTTTAATCCCGATGTTGCCAAAAACAACATACGTGCAATGTTTGCCTATCAAATCCAAGCCAATGACACCATTCGTCCTTGGGATGAAGGCTACGTGCCTGATTTGCTCGCTTATAACCTAAGTTCAGAGCGTGGTGGCGATGGTGGAAACTGGAATGAACGTAATACAAAACCAAGTCTTGCAGCATGGGCTGTCATGGAAGTATACAAAAGGACTGGAAATAAAACCTGGTTGGAAGAGATGTATCCTAAATTGGTGGCTTATCACAACTGGTGGTTGAATAATCGGGATCATAACGGTAATACTGTTCCCGAGTATGGAGCAACCCGTGACAAAGCCCACAATACGCCTAACGGTCAAATGCTATTTATTGTAAAACACGGTGATAAAGAACAGATTTACGCAGGCCTTAAACAGTACAACGAAATTCTAAAAAACGGTCGGTATGATCAAATAAAAATACCTGCTCAGACAGCTGCATCCTGGGAGTCTGGTCGCGATGAGGCAGCTGTATTTGGCTTTATTGATGACGATCAATTGGAGAGATATATCTCTCAAGGTGGTGATAGGAGTGATTGGGATGTGGATTTCGCGCAAAACCGCTCCAAGGACGGCACTTTATTAGGTTATTCATTAATGCAGGAGTCTGTTGATCAGGCCAGCTATATGTATAGCGATAACCAATGTCTTGCCGAAATGTCGGATATACTTGGCAAGCCAGATGAAGCTAAAGATTTCCGTGCGAAAGCGGATAAGCTGTATGACTATATCAATACCTGTATGTTTGATACAGTAACCGGATATTTCTACGATATTCGTATAGATGACAAACAGCTTACCAATGGTTGTGCTGGAAAACCAATCGTAGAGCGTGGTAAAGGTCCGGAAGGCTGGTCACCACTATTTAATGGTGTAGCGACGCAGAAGAATGCTGATGCAGTAGTTAAAGTCATGAAAGATACTTTAGAGTTCAATACTTTTATTCCTCTTGGTACTGCTGCGTTGTCAAACCCGGCATTTGGGCCAGATATCTACTGGCGTGGACGTGTATGGATAGATCAACTCTACTTTGGTTTGAAAGGTATGGAGAAATATAGTTATAGTGAAGACGCTGTCAAGATGGCACGTACCTTTTTCAATAATGCAAATGGGTTGCTCCAGGATGACCCGATCCATGAGAGTTACAATCCACTGACTGGTGAGAAGCAAGGTGCACCAAACTTCTCCTGGAGTGCGGCGCACCTGTACATGCTATATAACGATTTCTTTAATAATGATTAAGTTAGATAAGGATGAAGTCAGACGAGATTCAGGATTATATCTATATAGGAATAACGATAGAAGAGATTAGGCAAACGAAGAAGATGGTTCTACTGGAATAGTTTTTTTAAGTTAGGGTACTATATTGCTGATATTATGGCGACACTATAGAGCCAAGGACCCAGTTTATCGATAGAGAGCATGTGGCTTTGAAGCCTACCCTCTCAACATTTTAGCGCAGTAATCATATATCATTATATTCGGAGGGGTGGCAGAGTCTGGTTGAATGCACTGGTCTTGAAAACCAGCAAGGGTTTACGCCCTTCGGGGGTTCGAATCCCTCCCCCTCCGCACTATATTATAATCGACTATCCCATTGAATACGCTTTTAATTATAATAAGTAGAAAAAGGTTGGCTAAACTTTGCGTATGAATCTGCGCGTTCGTTTTGCTCCAAGTCCTACTGGCCAATTGCATATAGGTGGTGTCCGTACTGCTCTTTTCAATTTTCTTTTTGCCCGAAATAATAATGGGAAATTTCTCGTTCGGATTGAGGATACAGACCGAGAGAGATCAAAGCAGGAATATACTGATCAGATATGCGATTCTCTAGAATGGCTAGGTCTTAACTGGGATGATGAACTCGTTTTTCAATCTATGCGTACTGAACGCTACCAGGATGTTGTAGCTAATTTGCTGAAACAAGGTAAAGCTTACCGTTGTTTTGCTTCTAGGGATGAACTGGAGATAATTAGAAAGGAAACAGGTAGTTACCAATATCCCGGTATCTGGCGCGACCGTAGTGCAGGAGAGATAAAAACTGAGCTATCAAAGGGTACGCCCTATACTATCCGATTACGATCACCTCAAGTAGGCACGACTAAGTTGGATGATATTATTTACGGAAATATTCATGTCGCAAATTCAGAATTAGATGATTTTATTCTTATTCGCTCTGATGGCTCACCTGTTTATAATCTGGTTGTTGCAGTGGATGATCATGATATGAATATCAGCCATGTTATCCGTGGGGAAGACCATGTGTCCAATACACCAAAGCAAATATTAATCTACCAGGCCCTAAACTGGGATATACCAAATTTTGCACATCTTCCTATGATTCTGGGTTCCGATGGGAAAAGGCTTAGTAAACGCCACGGTGCCACAGGACTACAGTCCTATCGAGATAAAGGTTATCAACCGATAGCGTTGCTTAATTATCTTGCTTTGTTGGGTTGGAACCCGGGTACTGAGCAAGAAATCATGCATTCAGTTGAATTAATATCAAAGTTCAGGCTGGACCAAGTACATAAAAAAAGTGCTATTTTTGATCAGAAAAAATTAGATTGGATCAGCGGGCAGTACCTAGCTAGGCAAAAAAATCAGGATATTCTATCTGGAATCAGAAATATTCAACCCCATTGGGGCCAATCTAGGAATGGTGATTATTGTTCTAGTGTGATCGAATTATTAAAGTGCCGGTCAAGATCATTGATGGAACTGATCGAACAGTCAGAATATTTTTTCAACGATCCTGATAATTATAATCCGGAGAATGTAAAAACTTTTTGGGAAGATGATGCTGGTACCATACTCGAAACTCTTCTGGAAAAATTAAATAAGCTTTCTGATTGGGAATCCAGTGCTATTGAAATAGAATTCAAAAATTTAATGAATAAAAATCACTTTGCGCTTGGCCAGATCATGAAGCCGGTCCGTTTTGCTATATGCGGTACAGTGAATGGACCTTCTCTGTATTCAGTTATGGCTTTGCTCGGACGTGATTCGTGCATCTATCGAATCGACTCTGCCCTAAATTTCCTGGAAAATAACTGATCTAAAATGAACGAAAGACAAAAAGAACCAGTTAACTTTATCCAAAAGATAATAAATGATGATAATGAATCAGGGAAGTGGGGAAAACGGGTCCATACCCGATTCCCACCTGAGCCCAATGGCTACCTGCATATTGGCCATGCCAAGTCCATCTGTCTGAACTTCGGTCTAGCAAAAAATAATGGTGGTCTTTGTAATCTTCGATTTGATGATACGAATCCGTTAAAAGAAGATGATGAATATGTCCAAACAATTAAAGAAGATGTGCGTTGGCTTGGCTTTGATTGGGAAGATCGATTGTATTTCGCATCGGATTATTTTCAGCAATTATATGACCATGCGGTATCGTTGATTGAAAAGGGTTTGGCCTATGTCTGCGATCTTTCCTCGGAAGAGATTCGGAAAACCAGAGGGACGCTAACTGTCTCAGGGGAGGAAAGTCCTTATAGGGAGCGCTCTATTGAAAAGAACTTGGATCTTTTTTCTAGAATGAGGGTAGGGGAATTCCCTAATGGAGCACGGACCTTAAGGGCTAAAATTGATATGAGTCATTCAAATTTGAACATGCGAGATCCGGTGATTTACCGTATTCTTCATGCCAGCCATCACAATACGGGCAACAATTGGTGTATCTATCCCATGTACGACTGGGCCCATGGGTTGGAAGATTCCATTGAAAAGATTACTCATTCCATCTGCACATTGGAATTTGAGGATCACCGACCGCTTTATGACTGGTATCTGGATAAATTGGGTGTTTATCACCCGCAGCAGATCGAATTTGCCCGCCTCAATCTGAATTACACTGTTGTAAGTAAGCGCAAACTGAAACGGCTGGTGGATGAAGGTATTGTCGATGGTTGGGATGACCCCAGGATGCCCACCATCTCCGGTATGCGGCGCAGGGGTTATACCCCCAGGTCTATTCGTAATTTCGCAGAAGATGTAGGTGTCACTAAACGGGATACAGTTGTTGATATTGCACGCTTGGAAAACTTATTGCGGGAAGATCTGAATAAAAGGGCACCCCGGGTGATGGCAGTATTGGACCCCTTGAAAGTGATAATTACAAACTACCCGAAGGGACAGGTGGAAGAATTGGATGCTATTAATAATCCAGAAGACCCTCAGGCTGGGAAACGAAAAATAACTTTTTCAAGTGAAATTTATATTGAACGTGCTGATTTCATGGAAGATCCGCCAAAAAAATTCTTTCGCCTAGGCCCAGGACGAGAAGTACGACTTCGGTATGCTTATTTTATTACCTGTAACGAGGTAGTTAAGGACAATGATGGTAATGTTACTGCGATATTCTGTAGTTATGACCCAGAGACTAAAGGAGGCAGCGCATCCGATGGACGTAAGGTGAAAGGAACATTACACTGGGTCAGTGTTGAACATGCGATAGACGCAGAAGTACGACTATATGATCGTTTGTTTATCAAAGAGAATCCAGAAGAAGGAGGCGATTTCATGGAAAACCTTAATCCCCATTCACTCAGATCTCTTCCGAATGCAAAACTGGAGAATTCTATGAAGAATGCAGAGACTGACATTACCTATCAGTTTGAGCGCCAGGGTTACTTCAAAAAAGAAAACCAAAAATCCATGCAAGCTAAAATAGTTTATAATCGGGCAGTATCCCTACGTGATTCCTGGGCCAAGGTTGTAAAGCAACAGAAATAATAAGTGGGTATCAAGAATTTTGGCTGGTTAAAACCCTCGATTACCCCTAATTTGGCTTTATGAAACCGAACCTACGGATGCGGAAAATCCTGTCAACCTTTGCCCTACTCAGTCAATTAACCGGACAGGATTCATTTCTTCATCTATATTTACTACCCTTTGAGAATACGGAAAATGATCCAACAATTGATTGGATTGCTCCAGGACTCTCCGATATGGCCCGTGAACAACTGAAAAATGAATTTGGTATTAAAATACGGTCAAAAGATGATCTGGAAGTTATCATGAACGACCGCTCCTTAATGCTGAAACAGACCCGTGGGTCAAAGAATATGCTGATGCTTGGGAAATTTATTCGCAAACTGGATAAAGTTCATGTTACCATTCAATTAGTGGATGTGGCCAACTGGCAGGAAGAAGATAGCCAGAAGATAGTGGAAGTATACAGTGCTATTCCAGCGTTGAATCAGGCTGTCGGGCAAACCGTGAAGAAAATGATATCACCTTTCCTGCCTAAAAAACCTGTTTCCAACCGTTCGATTTACCCCACATTCACAGAACCAAGTGTGACAACAAAGCGTCAACCTTTTTCTAAAGAATCAAAAAAAGTGGTCAACAATATTGACTCCCAGATCGCAGAATTGGAGGCATCTATGGATGCCTTATTGGGAGCAAGAAAACGTAAGAATGCAGCACCAAAGAAAGGCGTAATGCGTAAGACGGCAGGAGAGTGGACACTGGATTTTGATGTGGATAATAAAATGGAGGCGAACCCTGAGAATGCTGCCAATACTAGAATGCTTACGACGGTTTTAGAACAACTTCTCCACAATCCCTACGATATAGAACTGCAGCGTCCGGAATTTATTTATCACGATGATGATCAATTGTATATGACCGTACGTTTTCCTGTGATCTATAAACTCAAGGAACAGATTATCAAGGATATGCTCACAACACTGCCCTATACCGGCTTAGATCAGAATGGCAGTCTCACTATTTTTTATTTTGACAAGGAATCGTTCAATTTTCCCCCGGATATTGTAGAGACCATTAAATCTGGATCTTATCGTTCTGTTCCTGTGATCCGGATTTTTGATAAAAATGATAATATTCTGATTGTCATCGCCGATTCTCCTGAAAATGATATCCATTCAAAACGTAGCGATAAAGTACTTTACCTACCACAAAACCAGTTTTCGCCTTTGATCGAATTCACCGTTGGAGGTTGGTCTATGCAAGTAGCCATTGAGACAGTTGAGATCCATGCAGTATATGAATTCATTCTGCCTGTCAGTGAGATGAAAAGCCTAAGCAATGTGAGCTTAAAATTCATTGATGAAAATGAATTGAGTAATTTTTTGGCCCCGCTGTTATAAATTCCAGATTGCCACATGGCTATTAACATTTGAAGAACTCAATGAATAAGATATTAATTATTATTTCCATATCTATTTCAATCCTGCAGGGAGTTGATCCTGCTACAATTTCCAATCATAAGCTCCGAACAGTGTTAGAAAATACATCCCGATCTTCCCAAAAAGTTTTTGTAGAAGATTTTACTGGATTGCAATGACCATACTGCCCGTCCGCGAGTTTCGCGATCTCAGAACTTATAGATGAATTTCCGGAAACCCTTTTCAGTATAGAATGGCATAGCCCAAGTTTTACTCCTGGTAATTCTGATTTTGATATTCCTGAATACAGTAACCGTGCGGGTATGTACAGCGTAGGAGGTATCCCTCATACTCAGTGGAATGGCGTAGAACCAACCACAGGTGGCTATCCTGATGGAAACTGGCAGCCCATGTATAATTCTTTTCTGCCTATATATAATAATATGGTTGGAGATAATACACCATATGAAATTGATATAAATGGATTCATTGGCGAGACTAATGTTTTATATGATGTGACAGTTTCCATGGATGCTGGTATGAGTAATGTGAACCAAAAGCTTGATATTTTTATTGCTGAAGATAATATTTGGTCCTATTGGACCGGTGCCAGTTCGTACCATAATGCAAGGAATGTTGTTCGAGATTGGCTCGCATCAGAAAATTTATCGATCAGTGATGCAGGAGGAGCAGAAACCTTTTCTGGTGTTTTTGATCTGGACAGCAATTGGAACCCAGATAGTATAAAAATCATTGCCATCGTCCAAAATTACTCATCCAAACAGGTTCACCAGGTATCAGCCGTTAATATCAATGATATGAATCCAGATATTGATGATGACGGTATTTTGAATAATGAGGATAATTGCGTGGAGATTTACAATCCCGGCCAGGATGATGATGATAATGACTATATTGGGAATATGTGTGACCCATGTAACAACCTTATTTATATCCTTGGCAATGTGAATGGCGATTACGCTCTTGATGGTGAACCCATCATTAATGTTTTTGATGTCCTTACCCTGGTTGATTTCCTGATCACCAACGAAGGCAATGAATGTCTCCAGTATGCTACCAATATCAATCAGGATCATTTAGTTAATATCCTAGATGTCATTTCCCTAGTGCGTAATATTCTGGATGGCGAATATTAGTATTACCTCAATTATTTAAATAACAAAAGTATAAAACCTGTTTTGCCTTTTGCATTTGTGCAAAATTATTGGTGAGTAAACGAGATGAGTTTTTCGTTAGATTTATAACAGGCCTTTCCACCAAAACTCAGCTAAAGTATGACAAAAATAATGAAGATAAACCGGACTGTATTATTAGTATTGTTTTCATCTATTCTACTCATTGGGAGTGAAAATAAAACCGGAAGGACTATCCCAAACCTAAAGATCAAATTATTGGATGGGAGCCAGACAACTATCCATGACCTATTACAAGACGGTCCACTGCTCATCGACTTTTGGGCCACCTGGTGTAAACCCTGCAAAAAGGTGATGAAGCATCTTGATAAATACCACCAGGCTTATGGCGAACAAGGTTTTAAGGTATTGATGATTAATCAGGACACACCCCGAAGTCTGGGGAAAGTAAAGTCCTATATTCGGAGCAAAAAACATACTTTTTATGTTGGCTTGGACCCGAATCAAAAGATCGCAAGAAAACTTAACGGTCAGATTATGCCAACCTTAATCCTGGTTAATAAGGATGGTGCGGTTCAATGGCGCCACCAGGGTTATGTTCCGGGAGAAGAAGTAGAAATTGAGCGACAGGTTCAGATCGTTTTGGGACTGGATATACAATCAGACTTCCCGGATTAATAAAGAATGAATCGTAAATTCCTTTGTTTGGCTTTCACGGTTTCGGTTTGGGCAGATGGAATTGATTATAATGCTGCCATTACAGTGAATTATGGTGATAGTTATGATTTTTATTCCTATACCGAAAACCGGTTAGATTTGAATCTTTTTTATAATAATATTCAGGCTTGGGTCCAGTACGAATATTCTAATCCACCAGAGATTGGTTTTCCCATCAATGATATTCGGAAGTTCAGGATTGAATACATGCCGCTGGATTTTACCATTAAGCTTGGTGATATTTATGAATTCTGGGGCAGAGGACTTGTCCTAAATCAGTTTGATGATCAGGTTACCAATTTTGATAATGGAACACGGGGACTCTTCCTAGGATATGCCAAAGGTCCATTGACAATAAGCCATATAAATGGGAATACGGATATCTGGGAGTTGGGGAATGATCTCAGGGTACCTCGCTATAAACATATCCATAACATGTATGCTAACCAGGTGCTGTATGAATTAAGTACACTGTCCCTGGGGCTCACTAATCTTCATTCCAACGAAACACATCAGAAAATATTTGGTGAATCATTTGTCCAACATAAATTGAATGGTATCTATGCATCCTGGACAGGCATAAATGCAGATCTTTTTATGGAATATGTAGATAAAAAAGCCACTGAAAAAGTTAATATTGTTGAGAATGTTCCCCATGACAGTTTAAAAAATGGATATGGTCTCTACTGTAATCTGAACCTTTACCGGGGAAACTGGGGTTTATCTACGGAATATAAGCGATATTCTTTTGATAAGGGACACTCTGATTTTCCAGTTAACGATTATGGGAATCAGATTGATTTCCAGACCATGCCTACCTTGGTTAGAGAACAGAATTCTACCTTAATGGGACGCGTGACACATCAGTACAACTACAATGATGAGAGAGGTGTGCAAATTGCACTCAATGGAACGCTACCTAATGGGTATTATTTGTTGGCTCAGTACAGTAAGATAAGCCGCAATGAGGAATGGCAATCGGTGACCCCTATGGATTGGGAAGGTTCTTATATTAGGGGATACCTGCCAAGCTCAAATCCATCGGCAATTCCTTATACAGAAAACTACCAGGAGATCAATGGATACCATTTTGATGATAAACTATATTTTAGGTTAGGTCGCGGTGAAAATTATGCGGTCCCTAAATTGATGAGATATTTTCAAGGGGAAGGGAAAACCATAACTGAAAATTGGGTGTATACGGATTCAATTGAATGGGATAATGACTGGTTCTATACCGATTCAGTTTTAGGGGGTATTGATACGTCTAATTATTCTGTTGAAGCAAAATTCTGGCAGGAAAGTAGATCCATTACATTTCCTTTTGAATTATCTTATACATTTGATAATGGATATTCCATGAGCTTGAATTTTGAATATCAGGAAAGAAAAAAAAGAAATATTACAAAGGGGAATGCTACAACATTCATTTATTCTGATTCCACCTGGTCACTAATTGACCCTGAAAATCCCGCTACATCTACTCTGGTGTATGACACCCAGTTTAGTGATGGCAGAAATACTCAATTCAATCGAATGATTTCCCTGACATTTAGCAGAGCATCAAAGTGGTCTTTAACTTTGGCCCATGATCAAACAAGCACTTTTGAAGGTCAGCAAACTTCAGATCCTTACTATAATCCTCTTGAAGCCCTTTTATATGGTGATATTAAATATTTTACTGGCAAAAGGAATAAATCTGACCCGCCTAATTTTATCCAAAAGCGTTGGGTCTCTGCCAAGATCGATTATTATCTAACGCCATCCCAAAGAGTTTCAATTCAATATGGTTCCATTCAGGGTGGCCTGTTTTGCAGTAATGGTATATGCAGGGTAATTCCGGCCTTTAACGATGGACTTAATGTTTCTTATACTGCCGTTTTTTAAATTTAATGAAATGCGGTCCAGTCTAGGTGTAGACCAATAAAGCTTTTAGGGTGAGATAAAGTAGTCTTTTTTCCATAACTAAAAATCTAAATTAGGTGGTACTATTTTTCCTATCGTTTTTAATTTTTGGGTGTAATCTAACGGCAGGATACCAGTTTCTGGATTTGGCAGTTGGGTCTCGAGTTTCTATATCCCAACTGCAATGAAAAAAATATGCGCCCGTAGCTCAACTGGATAGAGTGTCTGGCTACGGACCAGAAGGTTGGGGGTTCGAAT
>CAJWLO010000057.1 GCA_913043235.1 uncultured Fidelibacterota bacterium | reverse complement strand
AAAGAGTTAAATTATAAATCTAATATTTCTAAAAGATATGATGCAATGAATTTATTGCTAAATATTGCTGGTTCTGATGATCGTTTAAGTGCTGAGGAAGATAAATTATTAAACAAAACAGCTAGAGCACTAGAATTAGATATGGAAAGATTTCAGGAAATGAAAACTTCAATAATTGCTAATATTGATACAATTGATGATACTAACGAAAACGAAGATACCATATTTAATTTTTCTTCAGATATGACAAACGAGGAAAAATGTAAAAAACTTAGACAAGAGTACACAAGATGGAACAGACAAACGAACAATTCAAACGAAAAAATTAGAAATCAGGCAAAAAAAATGGTTGAACTTACAGCAAGCTTAAGAAAGAAATATAATTGTTAATGAATGTTTTAGATAAATTTAGATACTCAAAAGATGATCCTTCACAATTAAATATATCTTTGAAAAAGGATCCTTATGAAAAATCAAACAATAATAATTAAATATATATTGCGTAATATATCCTATAATATAGTCAACTGTAATAAATATGAGTTAATAACCGACGAGATAATGTTAAAATATATAATAATTGCAACAACATATTGTAAAAATACAAAAGGGTATAGTATTATTAAAATACAATATTATAAATATCAAACAGTCCTTGAAATGCATGGTTATAATAGGATAAATTCTACAAATTACTTTCAATCGAGGTAATCTACATGCGGAGTCAAATAGAATAATGGTTTTAATACCATACATGGGAATACCAGTTAAAAAAACTGGCTCAGGCCCCTTTCACATACCAAAATACATAGCATGAGTCAGAAACAAAAACAGGTATTTAAAGTCAATGACCAAAAGGTAAAAAAGGCGATTCAAAAGCCTTTTGCCAAACAGATCATTGAATGCTTCTATAAGACACCTCTATCTGCTTCAGAAGTAGCAGAAGCAGTATCTTTCCCAAAGGATAAAATATATTATCATATAAAAAAACTTTTAGCTTTAGATATATTATTTATTGCCGAAACAGAAATCGTAAAAGGAATAGAACAAAATAAGTACCTCCCCATCGCACAAAAAATACAATTCGATGATCAAGAAATAGGTCATCTCATTCAAGATGATGAAGAACACGTAATAGAAAAACTTTCGACAGAAGAAAAAGAAGAACTCAAAAAAGAAGATGAAGAAATTGTTGAAACAGATTCTAAATCAGATAAAACAGAAACTGTAAATCCACTCCTGGAAAAACTATTACAAAAAAGATCAAAGGAATTTTCAGAGGATCAAAAATCAAATGAACTATCATTCGATGGAAAAAACTTATCTCAAGAAAAAATAGAATCTTCGGAACCGGCATTTAAAAGGACTATTGATGATAGACGCCGTAGTAGTGACAGGCGAGATACTGAAGGGCGGCGCACAAAACAAGACAGACGTATTAAGCAAATACTAGATTATAAAGGAGAAGACAGAAGAAGTCAAAAAAATAGAAGAACTGGTAAAGAACAAAGAAGTAAATCATCTAGACGTGAAGCAAAAGATAGACGTCTTGAAATAAAAACAACAAAACCACCATCAGTTCCTCTTAAAAAACATGAAATCCCTAAAAAAGAATCTAAGCAATCACTATTCTTAAATAATGCAAAATTACACTTAGATGGTGTTACTCATGCCATGACCTTCGTTCATACAGGCAATAATGTAACTTTCATGCAGGCGGATCTTGGATTTGAAGAGTTTCAAATTAAACAAGTAATGAACTATCGTCTTCCTATCGCTCTTGATGATGATGTAATAAAAACTTTTCCAGATTTAATAACGGCTGTTTATGAACAGTTCGTTGGTAATGAAAAG
The DNA here is from genome assembly GCA_913043235.1 of uncultured Fidelibacterota bacterium. Taxonomy (GTDB): domain Bacteria; phylum Fidelibacterota; class Marinisomatia; order Marinisomatales; family UBA1611; genus UBA2134. The sequence continues at coordinate 14,708 of CAJWLO010000057.1, read as the reverse complement.
AGGGGAAATATATACCTGGCGATTCATTCTTCAGGGTACCAATATGAAATGACATATGTAAATACAGAAGGCCATAAAAAAAGTGATTTCAAAGATTTTCTTCTTTACACACTAACCAAGTCTTATGCCTTGGATACTGAGAAAAGTTTAGTTGTTTATAATTACAATGAAAAAAAGGAAAATAACGCAATCGTCTGTTATTCACCATACAAGGAATATATCGAACAAGATTATAAATTACTAACAGATGCGGGACTGCAGCCACGCTATAATACTTCAATACCAAAAATACTTCATAATATTTTTAATTATTATAAAACACAGACTGGTAGTGGTAATGCACTCATTATATATATTAGCCAGATGAAAACACATTTGATTCTATTACAGGATTACCAATTAGTTGAATCACGTGATTTTTCTATAGGATTGGATCATTTTATGGATCCACTGTGCAAAATGGTCCCGGAAAATGAAATAACGGAAGAAGATATTCGAAACAAGGCAATGGATTTTCTTGATCGTTATGGTATTGCGTTGCCTGAGACCAAACCCAGTGAATTGGATATTTTCCCATGGGATGAAGCGCAGGATATTTTGAATCGAATAGGAGATAGGATACAGAACGAGATAAGAAGTTCAAAAAATTATTTCAGTAATGTCAGGGAGACAATGGGGAAGAAGACGATGATAATCGATGAATTCTATCTGGGTGGACCCGGGAGCCATATAAAAAATATAGGCAAACTGGTGAGTAAAGTTCTGGAATCACCAATAAAAAAACTTGAAATATTAAATACAGCATCAATGAAACAGATTCATGACTCTAAAACAGATCTACTCACACAAATTAAAGAACGGAACCTAATACGTAAAAAGAAAAATGCAGCGGGTGTTTTAGATGAAGTAAAAAAGAATATCATGGGGCATAAAAAAGCAATAGAGACTGCTACCAGCCCAGAAAGTGTTAAATACCGACTTGCCCGATTGGAAATAGACAAAAATTCAAAAATCAAATCTATTGAGGAAGCAACTGAAAAGTTAATCAAGGCAGCCACCGATTTCAAAGAATTGAAAGATGACTATACCGGGACGCAGGAAACTCTTACTGCTGATCTGGAAACTGTAACATCTCAACTGGATAAACAGAGTGAAGAATTGCTGGAAAAATATCAGGAGCACGAATACCTCGTTAAACAAATTTCTAGAATGGAATATGAATCAGATCAATTCCAAAAAAAACAGGATGAAGCCAAGCGAGAATCCAAAGGCGATTATGCTCAAGAGTTGAAGAAATCGGCTAATATCAGGGTATCTCTAGCAGAACAGAAAAATCAGGTTGAAAAGAAGGTCGCAGATCAGCAGGCGGAGATACTCAAAGGACAAGAAACTCTTCATGACATGTCTATGAGATTGGAGTTAGGTCACGATGAGATTGCTGTTATGGAATATCTGTTGGATACTGTAGATAATACATCGAATGCACTAAGAAAATCATTTTTAATGCATCTGAAATCCTTGGACAGACTAAAGCAGACAGACCTTAATGAACTAGAGCAGGCCGGATATCTTTTGACTCTAAATACGAAACGTCTTAACGGTATCAAGCAGACATTTACTAAAATGGTTTCCGGAGAAGACGAAGCGGATCAAGGCCAGTATTTGGATGGGGAAAATGGGTTTGAAATTCGGAAAAAAATGGTTTCGGTACTCAATGGTTTACTGGAGACACCTGGTAGTCTGGATCAGATTAAGAAAATAACCGCTGACCTTATTAAAATCAATGAAGACTATCAGGTATTGATTTATAAAAGAGATAAGTTCCAAAAACGAATTGACGCTAAATCACGAACTAGGGATAAGGAAGAACGCAAACTTCATATCCTTAAAAAGGATATGAATGTTTACAGTCGCGAGCTGAAAGATGGGGAAAATCAGCACCAGAATACACTGGCTGCAGTGGATCATATTCAGGGAGCCATGAGCCAAATTCAACCTTTGATCACAATAAATGAGATAAAAAAAGACCTACAGCAACAGCAGCAGAAAACGCGTAAAGATTTAAGTGTCTTGCAAAACCAACTCTTGCGTTTGAAAAGTGCAATCGTAATACGTAAACAGAAGATTAAAGATCTTAACGTAAATCATTCTGAACGGAAAAAAGCTCACGGAACAAAAATAAAAATATTGAATCGGCAGAACCGGCAATTAATCCGCTTAGAAGAAAAGTTGAAAAAGTTGATTTCTGAATATTCTGATAAAGATAAAGATACCAATAAGTGCATTAAGGAACAGATGAAGGTCCGTAATCAATTTGAAAAGCAACTTATGGGTCGAACTAAGGAATACAAAAAATTGCAAGTACATGAAACGACATTGATTCGTGAAGCAAAGCAAGCTCGGAATAAATTGCAGATAGCCTTTAACCGCAAACTTAAACAGTTAGAAAAAGAGCAGGATAAAAAAACTACTGTAGCTGATAAAAAAAGGCAGCTGAAGAGAAATGCATTCATGAAAGTAATGGCAGCACTTACGAAAAAAGAAAAATTGATCCAAAATCTTATGGCTAGTAGTACTTCGGAAATGCAGAAAAAGCACAGTGAGTGTGATAGGGCTAAGGCAACCCTGGTAGCTAAGAAAAAGAAAATAATGCCGAAGATCTCAGAGTGGCAAAAGCAGATCAGAGCTTGGAACCGTGATCTAAAACGCTTTTACCGTATCCAACAGAAATTTGATGCTCTCGAAGAGCAGCACAGTGAATGGCAAGATTTGTATGAAGAAGAAACAGAAAAAACAGAAAAGCAGGTTAAAGTTTTAGAAGGTCATATTGTACATAAGCAGTCAGATTCGTATTTGTTGTTAGTACAGGAAGGTCTAACGCGATTTAATAACGAGGCTGATGCTGTGGTAGCTGCACAGGAGCTGGCTAATGAGAGCATAGCACTGGATGAGGATGAAATCAGAACGGTGAATAAAGCTTCTGAACGTTTGAAAAAACGATACCAAACATTCATGAAGCGTTATAGAAACAAACGGAAAAAGATCCTGAATGAATTCAAACCTTATCGGGGTCGTGAGAAAACTATCCGTACAAGAATTGAAAGCGCCAAACGTAAAATTATATCTGCTGAGCAGGTTATAGAAGTATGGCAGGATAAGCTCGATCAGAAAAATAACCAGCTGGCTAATATGGAAGTAGATTTTTTAAAGCTACAGGAAAAAGCAAAGCAAAAGCTAAGTGATATTCAAATTCAGATCGATCAGGCCCAAAACAAAGAAATCAGGGAGCAAGAGATTATTACATCTGATTTAGAAGATCAATGGACGGTGATATTGGAGAAAAAAAATACGGCAGAAAATGAATTTCTACAATCAATTCAAACTATTGATGAAAATTTACAACAACAGGATGTGATCATAAACAGGGAAAAGTTACACAACCTAGTATTATCTGATCAAAAACAACTGAAAGTTGCCAAAGATCAGTTGAATAAGTTCATCCAAAAACAGAAAAAACTTCAGCGAAACATTACCACATCTCAGCGTGATCTAGAAACCACCCAAAGGAAAATATTAATAGTTAAAACAGGCTTGAAGGAAGAAGAAAAGCGTTTTAAAGTCTACTTTGAACAGTTAAAAGAACGGCTTGAAACAGTTGAAAAAGAATTAAATCAGAAAAAAGAAAATCAGCTCACTATAAAAGAAAAAAAGCATGAAATCGAGTTAAACCTAAGAAAGATAAAAAAGGATTATGAACAGGCTCAGTATGAAAGCCAGAAACAACAGAAAAAAATTCTGATCTTGATTCAGAAAGCAAAAAATCTTACTTTGACTTCCAAGAGAAAAAGCGCGTTGCCAAAGAAAATTTTAAATGAACAGAAGCAGCATCAGATATTAGTCAAGATGGAAGAAAAATACTCCACCCAAGCAGCCAGTTTGGAAAAGAGTATGCAAAAGTTAGATAAGACTGTATCAGCCCAGAATGATCAGGAAGCGGAAATGATAAAAACAATCGATGGATTAAAGCAAGATATTGAACTTCTCAATAATGATTTTGATAAAACAATAACACTTATGGCTACCAATCGAGAAAACCTCAGTGAAATTGGTGAGCCCCATCTGGTAATCCTAGAACGTTTGAATCATCTTAAAGAATTTTATCCGGTGACCAAAGCTATGCTGAATGAACGGATCGATGGTTTATATGGCTTAATCGATCAAAAAACGAAAGAGAAGAAAGAACTGGATGCCCGGCTTAAGGATATGGAAGAAGACCTGAAAAGCCGGAAAGTAGATATGGCTATGCTGGAAAAAGAGCTGGCCAAGATCAATAAAAATATGAAAAAAGTCTTGGAATATTCTGTTTATGAGCAAGATCCCACACCGCAAGCTATAGACATTACGATGGGCGATACAGAATATAAACTACGTAGCTATATGGATTTGGCAGAATTGAAAGCCCGTTCCCAGGATTTATTTGAAGAGATTATACAGGCTGAGCAAAATGTAGCCCGCCTCCAGAAAAAGTTAGTTTCCATTCAGCATGTTCAAGCCGAAACCGAGCAAATCAGCCAGAAAAAAATCAAGCGACTGGAAGAAGATTGTACCAAGCTGGAATTGAAAATTTCCAAAGAAAAAAATGAAGTAGAGGAACTGGAAAAATCTTTAAAGGACTTGGCGGAGCATACATCTAATTACAGTGAACGCATAGAGGTTTTGGAAGAAGAATTAAAAAAATTCAGAGAAAAAGAAACCAAAAATGAACTCTTATTGCGGGATCTGGATAGGTCACTGGAACAGATCCAGAAAAAAGCACAACAAATGGTAATGGAAGAATCAAAAGTCAAGGAAAATACTATTGAGTTGGATTATATGGCCAACTTGGGTCTATTAATGGATACGGGCAGTGAATTGAACTTGTTACCAGAGGCACACAAGAAAGAATATCGATACTTTGGTATCAATCGCATACTGCAGAACATGCTGATTGTGCTGGTAACAGTATTTAGCCTTACAGCATATGGTCAGCGTGGAAAGATCGAACCTCTAGAAGCGGGCCTTCCAGATAAATACACAGAACTTTCCCTCTTGAATGTACGCCAGGATGTAAAACAGATTCTGGAGAAGCAGGTCATGGTCGCAGATGCTTTTAAGGTACTTATTGATGAGGACAAAGCTTTATCTGCCAATATGGTAGCTACTCTAAAATATCTTAGCAATGCCGTACCCGAAAATTTTAAAGTTACCAATCTGGTTCTGGATAAAGATGTGGTTGGTTATGCTATGGATGATAGTGTCAGAGCCAAACTTACTGCCCAGGATAATCCCATGTTTATTATATCTCTAGATGGTTTTTACTCTCAGGGTATGGAAAAAGCCACCAGTATGGTTGAATCATTTAAAAGTAATCTGGAGAGCAATAACAATTTTAAAGCTGTGTTTTTCAGCTCTGGAAAGGCAGTAAATAAATGGAAAACATCATTTTCAATTAACCTGATGCTTTAAGAAAAAATGAAACATCAATACAAATTCCTGATCCTAGCTATGTTGCTAATAACAGTGATTACCGTTTTTGTATGGGATAGAAATAATGTTACCCAGGAAATCAAACAGGTTCAAAAGAAAATAAATACTGTAGAACAGAAGCTTAGAGATGGGACCGGAATTATGGTCGAGATTGAAAAGATACAACAGTTCTTTTCAGAAAAGAAAAATAACTTGATCACTTATCATCTTTCCGGCAGTGAATTGGCAGCAGAAATAAAAAATTTGAATGATCTATCGAAAAAAAATGGCATAAAAATGACCAATATTGAGACCTACAGCCAAGATACCTTTCCGCCGCTAAATGATTATCTTGAAGGAGATAAAATTCCACTTAAACGGCATGCTCTTAGTTTTCAACTGGCCGGTAACTTTCTAAAAATTGGATCCTTCATGGAAATGTTGGAACAAACATCTACTGATCTGCGATTGGAACATTGTTCCTTTTTTTTAGATAATGAGGATCCTAAAGGTGTAATTGCACAACTTCAATACCTAACCTATGCAGAGGATAATCCATGAATCGGGAGAAGATACTTGTAGGGCTTATGGTTGGAGTGATTCTAATCTATTTCAGAGGGTTTTTCCTGGGCCTTATCCAAGATTCAAGCAGAAAATCGGGTCCAACAGCAGCACCTTCTAGTGCAGTGTTGACTGAGTCAGGGGCTGAAAATGTAGGAGCTTTAAATTATAGTGTACCACAATTATTAACCATAGCGGAAGATAGCTGGGGCAAAGATATTTTTTATGACCGCAGTAATATTTATAAGAACAAGTTCAAACTAACCGGTATTACTCGTTTCGAAGATGGCTACAAGGCGATTATTAATGGTGATATTACCTTCGAAGGAAAACGTTTAGAGGGTTTTATGGTAACGAGTATCACCGAAAAACGTGTGCAGCTGAAACGCAATAAACATCGAGTAACCTTAAAACTGGAAAAATAAATGAAACATACAACATTGAGCTTTAACCTCTGTCTTTTCATGCTTTCCACATCTTTGGCGATTGGCCAATGGAAGTTACCTGGCTTAAAATCAAAGGTTCCTATCAAAACCAAAAAGGAAGAAACAAAAAAATTACCAGAGCTCCTGGATATTTATACTACTGAAGAAGATAGTTCTTTTATGCTGGTAATGGAATTCAGCAATTCTAATATTGATTATGTGACTAGTGAAACATTTGCGCCTCCCAGTATTACTTTATCCATAAGTAAGGTAATATGGGATCGGGGAAATTTTACTAAAAAGAGTTCCCACAGCCCATTATTTCATTATACTGTAAGTGTACCACGTAACAGTAATCAGAAGGAAATAAAAAATAGTTTACAATTGAGAATGGGATTCACTCGATTACCCAAGTACAATATCAAGTTGGAACCGGCAAATCCCAAATGGCCTAAACATAAACTGAAAATAATCTGGCAGAAGGGTAAGGCCGAAAAACCAGTACCTAAATATGTGTTCCCATCACGAAGATTGCCTGAATCAAGGGTGACAATGAATTTCCGTAATGCAAAACTGATAAATGTAGTTAGGCTGCTTGCATCACAGGATAACTTGAATCTGATTCTTAGTGGAGATATTAAAGGAGCACTTACCTTAACATTGGAAGATGTATCTCTGGAGACAGCCTTGGATGCAATCCTGCATGTAAATGGATACGAATGGTTTCTACAAGATAATATTATTATTGTTCAGCCCATGACAGGCCAGCGTGTAATGAGCGGTGAGCTGATGACTCGAATTTATAGACTAAGCTATATAAAAGGATCCACAGCTACAGAAGCAGTAAAGGAAGCCATAACAAGCCGCGGTAAAATCAAGGCGCTTTCTTCCACCCAGTCTTCTGAAGACACAGGAGGCGAGCAGGATATATTAATGATTACAGATACACCAAATAATTTTGATATAATTGATAGTATAATTAAGTCACTGGATGTGGAGGGGGATCAGATCAACATTGCAGTTAAATTTATTGAGACTACTTTGAAGCATGATGAAACCATTGGCATCAACTGGAATTTGCGGGAGACCATGTATATTCCAGGTGGCGGAGTTGCGGATACAACCAGTACTATCAAGGTAGGTCATCTGAAAATTCCAGGTGAAACAATGAGCTTTGCTACTTTGACTGCACCGGTAGTTTCTGCCATGCTGGATCTTTTAGCGGCTGATGGGGATACTAAACTGCTTCAGGAACCGCAGGTCACAACTATGAGCAATTCCAGCGCTAATATAATGGTGGGAACTACAATACCGGTACTGGTTCCACAGGGGGAAGGAAGTGTATTCGGACAAAATCCTTATACATATGAGGACCAGAGTATTAATGTTTCATTGAATGTATTGCCTAGAGTTAATCCGCAAGAGGTGATCTCTATGAAGATCGATGCTGTGGTTCAGGCAATTATTGGCTATGTGGGTGCTGAACAAAGGCCTATGGTCTCAACACGTTCTACCAATACCAATGTACGGGTTAAAAATGGAGAAACATTGCTTATTGGAGGCCTGATATTTGATAATGATTTTGAAAGTCTATCTAAGATGCCTTTTTTGGGAGATGTTCCGATTCTTAAGAAAATATTCAGGTACCGTAATACAGAACGAGAGCAGCGGGAACTTTTAATATTTATTACACCAACGGTAATTTCAGCTGCGATCTAACGATCCATGAATAATAATCATATTTTAATTATTGACCGTGATGAAGCTTTTACACGAGCCACTGAGGCCTATTTTAGCCAACTTGGCATTGATGTCATTTCTACAACAGATGGTGTTGATGGTTATCGATTCGTAACAGAAACACAGCCTGCTATGGTAATGCTGGATACAGTGCAGACAAATCTTGACGGATTTCAAATCTGCAAACTGATAAAAATGGATGACCGCTTTGAAAACATTCCAATCGTATTTGTTTCTTCCAATGATATGCAGGAAGATGTAATGAAAGCAGAGCAGGCCGGTTGTGATCTTTTTCTGCGAAAACCAATCGTACTAGATCAACTGACGGAAGAACTCATTAATCTAATAATGGTCAATAACCCCGCAGAGGCTTAAAGAGGAAATATGAATCGAAGCTTAGGACAGATCCTGATTAGTGAAAATATGTTAAGCCCTGAACAGGTGGATGAAGTTGTGGATTATAAAACTACGCATCGTTGCCATTTTGGAGATGCCTGTATTCAACTGGGGTACCTAAATGAAGAAGATGTACTTATAGCACTGGGTATTCAGCTATATATACCAATGGTTGATTTGAAGCATATAAATACTTCAGATGAAGCCTTAGAAATCATAAAAAAAGATCAGGCCAAGGAAATGAAAATCATGCCCCTTTTTGTGCTGGGTGATACTTTGACTGTTGCCACTTCAGATCCCATGAATATTGGTCTTATTGACCGACTCAAGAGAATGTCACGCAAAGAGATACAAACGGTACTTGCTTCTGAAAAAATGATCCAGGATGCACATGCTAATAATTATGCTACTGGATCCGCTTTTATGGGTGGATTATCCGAAAAAGCTATCGCAGGTGAAGAACAAGACAGTGAAGAGAATATCAAGATTGCCGAGAATATAATGATAGAAGCAGTAAAAACTGGTTCAAGCGATATCCATATTGAACCTGGCGAAGAAAAATTGCGTATTCGATTTCGGAAAGATGGTATACTAGATGAGGTCCTAGCTTTGCCTCCTAATAAAGCAGCAGGCTTGGTGTCTCGATTTAAGATCCAGGCTGGTATTGATATTGCAGAGTCACGTAAGCCCCAAGATGGTCGTTTCCAGCAGGAAGTCATGACAGGTAAACCAGTTGATGTTCGTGTCTCAACATATCCTACCCCCTATGGTGAAAAAGTAGTTATGCGTGTCCTGGATCAGTCTAAAGGGATCACCAACTTAAATAAACTTGGTTTTAGACGTAAAACGCTTAAGATCTGGGAAGAAGTGTACCATAGCGGTAATGGTATTGTTCTGGTAACTGGTCCCACCGGTAGCGGAAAATCCACATCATTATATGCAACCCTGAGCAAGGTAAACTCAATTTCGGAAAATATTATGACTATTGAGGATCCAATTGAATATCAGCTTGAAGGTATTGTCCAGGGTCAGGTCAACGAAAAAGCGGGTATGACCTTTTCAGCAGCGCTACGATCCATGCTTCGTCAGGATCCAGATATTATTATGGTGGGGGAAATGCGTGATAATGAGACCATAGAACTAGCTGTACGGGCAGCCCTGACTGGTCATCTGGTATTCAGTACCCTGCATACCAATGATGCTGCGTCCTCCTATACTCGTTTAATTGATATGGGAACAGACCCATTTCTCCTGACAACAACAATACGAGGAATTTTGGCTCAGCGATTGATCCGGCGTCTTTGTGAAAAATGTAAGATCAAACACAAAGCCACCGAAGTAGAACTTGATACTATAGGAATGGCAGGATTTAAGGGTAATCTATTTCAACCATCTGAAACAGGGTGCGATAATTGTACCAATGGTTACAGTGGTAGAGCAGGGCTATATGAATTACTGGTACCTACAGAAGAAATTAATGAGATTGTAAAGGTTGGTGGGAGTGCGCTGGATATTAATAAACTGGCGAAAGAACAGGGAATGGAAACTCTTTTTGATGCGGCACACAATTTTGTTAAGAAAGGATCCACGTCAATAGAAGAAATTTCCCGGGTACTCTAAATGCCTGCCTTCAACTGTAAGGTAATGGATTCGACCGGTGCCATAAGCGAAAGAAGCATAACAGCACCTTCTATTATTGATATCCACCGCCTATTAGACCAAATGGACGAACGTCTGGTCTCTGCCAAAAAACAATCCGGCTTAAGCATGGATATGAATATTGATCCTTATTTGGAAAAGATAGGTTTGGGCCCCAGCAAAAAATTATCCATTAAAGAGCTCAATATATTTACCCGGCAAATAGAACTGCTGTTAAGTACCGGTATCGCACTATTGGATGCCTTGGATGCTTTGGAACAGGCGGTGGTAAGTGAAAAACTGAAAAATGTGGTACAAGAACTGCGTACTGCTGTCTCTCAGGGTGACCCTTTATCCACTGCCATGGCTAACAATCCTGAGGCATTTGATAATTTTTACGTAAATATGGTTCGTGCGGGGGAAGCCAGTGGTCAGTTGCCCAATATATTTAATCAAATACGGAATTTTGTAAATCGTAATATGGAAACTCAAAAAAAAATAAAAAAAGCACTCCGATACCCCACGTTTGTAATAATTGCACTCTTTATCGCTGGATATATACAAATAACTGTGGTTATGCCCAAAATGGCGAAAACTTTATTTTCAAATATGGATCCTTCAGAACTTCCGCTACCCACAAAGATTATGCTGGGTTTAGGTGATTTTTTAAGTCAGTATATTCTGATAACTGTTTTCAGTGCTGTGGCTTTTTTCGCAATTTTTAAATATATTATTGATACACCATCTGGAAGACTCTTCTGGGACCGATTTAAGTTAAATATTCCAAAATTGGGAGGTTTGATTCAGGTTGGTATTGTGGCCCGTTTCGGCCAGATATTCAGAACGCTTGTAGGCAGTGGTGTAAAAATTGAGAATGCGTTAGAGATTGCATCTGATACAGTTGATAATAAAATATTTGAAAAAGATTTAATTAAGGCGAAGGCAAGAGTTTTGGAAGGTATTCCCTTAAGTATTGCTCTTGAGGGAGAATACATGCCGGAGATGGCAACAAGCTTGATTAATATTGGTGAACGCACTGGTGCTCTGGCACTGATGCTGGATTCTGTCGCGGAGTATTTTACCGCTGAACTAGATGATAAAATGGATGCGGTCATGGGTTCCATGGAACCGGTTCTTACCCTGCTTATTACGGCTTTTGTAGGTGTTTTTGTGTTGGCGGTATTTATGCCGATGATTCAAAATATGATCAATATGATGTGAGGATATTTTAATGTTCCACCTTTTATCATGGTTTCATAAAAAATTGCTTTCCTTAAAGTATGCAGGCACTATTTCTAATTTAAAAAAGTTATTATGGATACGCTGGATAATTTCACACTAAACCGCAAAAGATTGCGGTGTATTATCAGGTCCATGGCCCTGACTGCACATTTTGTAGGTTTTGCAGATCGAAAATTTGATCAGAAGGAGAGGGATGAAGCAGCAAAGATGGGCTCTCTATTTCAGAAGTGGGATACCCTGTTTTACACCCTGTGGCAAGGAAATATAGATGAGACTGCAATACGCGAAAAACTGGCAAAACAGATTATAAACCTCGATGAGAATTCACTAGAAAAGGTTGAAATCTTAGCAGAGTTTACAGAGCAGTATGAAGCAGCCAGAATGCTGTTCAAATACACAGAAGAATTATTAGAAAGTATGGGTATAAATGAACTTTTAATAACGAGCAGGATTGAAGGGTTGCATTTTGATAAAAATCCCATTGAAGATGAAGGAGTTGATCTAGTTCAGTTTCGAGCGGATATTTATGAAAAACTACCGGAATCATTTGAACACCGTGTACTGGCTATCCTTATCCAATATGGTACCTTGATTGCCAATGCTTCCGGATTTTCTCTAAGTAGGTATAAAATTAGTAGAAAGGAGCTTGCATCTGTTTATGAGATTAATCAGTGCTGGGGCGGAACAGATGAAAGCGCTACCAAGATCATTGATCAGACTAAAGATGAAATAAGTGTAATGAAAACAGCAAATAGATTTTTAGGCAATGACCTGATCGCTATTCCCCTTCCAAAGATTAAGAATGTCCCTATCGATGATGATAGAACTTTTGATGATGAAATCACTGAAAAAGATGAATCCGATAAACAAAATTGAAAAACAGAATTAATTTGCACCTTAATATCCCTAATATATACATTCAGTGGCTAATTGGAATTCGGGTAGTTAATATACCTAGATAATAGTCGTTTTTAGTAAAAATGGGTATTAATGAAGGAATTCTGGTTGCGATAAATAGTTTTAAGTTCCATTATGAAATGGAGTGTACTTAAACACAATACAAAAAAATCCGAGGAAAAGACATGAATAAAATAAAAAAATCAGTGCAAAGCGGTTTTACCCTGATTGAACTTATTGCTGTGATGGTAATATTGGGTATCTTGGCAGCAGTTATTATTCCTGCCATTGGTAGTCTTACTGCTGGAGCCTATCAGTCCAATGCCCAGACCATGTATGGTGCAATCAAAAATGCCGTTAGTAATCAAGCGGTGAAAGCTGCTATGACAGGTACACGCATGAAACAGTATCCGGTTATATCTAGCGGAACCATAAATAATTATCTGGATCTATGGATTGAAGATTACGATAAAGAATACTGGGTGCAATGGCAATTTGATAATCATATTACCAATGCAAATGCAACTGATGCTGCAGTTGCCGCAGCTATTTTTGGTTATTTCCCGCATGGAATCCCGGCAGCAGTGGGTAATGGAGGTGCATCTGTAGATATTGATCCACCTGGGAGTGCTGCAAATACCAGTCAGGAGGATGTTTATTATATTGTTTATGCTCCGATAACCACATTAGATGGATCAGATGGTGGAGTACAATTTGACGGATATACATTATCACTATGGCATGATGATAATCAAAACCATGCATACAATGGGGCTATATCAAATGGTGATGGTTCGGTTGCTAATGCGGCTGTAGGCGTTGCTGCTACTCTCAATAGTGATGCAATTGTTTCTGATGAGTATTGGCATATGTCAGCAAAAGTAGCAGATTAATATTAATTAATTGAAATTATATTCTTATAATAAAAACGCCGGCATAGACCGGCGTTTTTTGTTTTTCCGATCTTTACTAATAGGCTGCAGTTCAAAGAAACAGAGTAGTATATCAGTTGTTCTGGTGACCCTATCATTTTTCATCATGTTTGTGTACAATGCCTGTGGTGGTGTTTCCAACCATGAAAAGGCTGTGGCGGATATGTTCTATGCGATAAAAGACCACCTTGACGTTCCAATACAGAAAAAAGATGGGTCTAAGAAGATTACCTTGTCTAGCGCATTAAAAGATAGAATGGAATCGGGGAAATCCAAGGGTGTTTATACCTATCCGGAAGCATCAGAGTTTAAAGACTGGAACACGGATGGCAACAAATACTTAAAAGAGTGGGTGGGCGATTTTGATGAGACCCGCTGGATCCAGATTACAGTTGAGAATATTTTCGCCAATGGACCTGCGGTGGCTCAAGAACATAAACAGACAAATGCTATTCTGTTTGGTTATTTCCCCCATGGATTGCCTTTTGTATTCGGAGGCGATGGAACTAATTACAAAGACGTCTATTGGATCTTTTATGCCCCTCTTACCACCAAGGCTGGTGAAGCGAAAGGGATTGATAAAAATGGTTACCACCTATCGGCCTACAGGGATCGAGATCAAAACGGTGCTCTTGGAGCTTTTATTGGGAGTAAGATTACGGATGGAACACTGGAAATAATTCCAGGAGATGATGAAGAAATACCAGAGCTAAAATATACTTCCATTCCTTAGATTGCATCCGTCACTTTATCGTTTAAATACTTGAAAAATTCGCCGAAATTTATCGGCATTTTCTATGCGTAAGACATTAACAGGATTTACAATGATCGAACTGATTGCCATTATGGTAATCGCCGGTATTTTAGGTACATCTGTGGTTTCCACGTACAGCAATTATAATAAATGGCTGAATATCAATGAAGAACTTCAAGCCATGGCTCGAAGGTTGCAAAATGCCCGTGACTATTGTATGGCCAAGGACGAACCTTTTCATTTCTCGATCAATACTGGAAACGAATCATACATTCTGCAGTACAAATCAAGCCCATCAGCCCTTATTCTTCCTGGTGAAACTGCCAACACATTCACCATGCCAAGTTATATAGATTTTACATCTGTTACCGGTTTTAGCTCCGGATCTCTGGAGTTCAATATCCTGGGAGAACCTACAACCAATACCAATGCAGTGATCAATATCAATGATGGCGATCGAACGATCACTATTGTGGCCCCGACGGGATATATTTATGCTCAATAAAAGAATATCCTACCCGGGATACGCCGTAACAGAAATCTTGCTGGCGGTGGTGATTATATCTATCGCTTTTATTGAAATTTCCCGTGCTTATGCTAATATCAGTGGTACGGCAA
>CAJWLO010000056.1 GCA_913043235.1 uncultured Fidelibacterota bacterium | reverse complement strand
ATCATCCAGAGTGATAGTCCCAACTGATGAAGAAATTATTTTATGTACACTATTCACCTTCACATCATCCACGCTTTGGCTAAAACTGGTTGAGATTGGGTCAATCTCCAGCCGGTCACCCACTTCAACTTTTTCAATAATGATATTTTTGTGGTAAACAAAAATGGAGTCCATCGCAGTCCCATCCTCAAAATAGTTACCCAAAACTTCAATGTTAATCAGGGAATCCTTCGCCATTGTTTCAAGGGTTATTTCCTGTGTGGTAATAGGGAATTCCAAAACAGTAGTCCAGCGCAGGTAGTTTCCTTCTTCCGGTAATTCCAGCGAGCAGGAACAACAGATAAGGATAAGGACAAAAGATAAAGTGCTAAATTTCAATTGGTAAGTGGAAATCTATAATGAAAAAATAAAGTAATGTTTTGACTAACCACAAATAAAAAAAAACAAGATGTACTATAATAATTTTATTTCTAATCTAGATGATTTTAGCAAAAATCATTTTTGTAACTTATCCTTATAAAACAAAAATATTAACTAATGAAATGTATGCCGTTTATTTTACATTTCAAGAAATATCATTTAATATACTTTATGGAAAAAAGTACTAAGATCGGTTATATCATACTCAGTTGTGTCTTTTTATTGGTAATACTTTTTCTTTTTTATCCTTCCGATATTATCGACTCTCAAAAGGGTCTTGACTATAAAACTGATCTTATCATATCACAGTATGAGAACTATTTTAATTCTATTGCTCATGCAAATAATTTAAAGCGCCCATTCCCCAAGATGGTAATTCGTGAAGATAATTCAGATACACCTGAAAAAATAGAACTGGGTAAGTCTTTATTTTTTGATCCGCTGCTTTCAGGCGACAATTCCATGTCCTGCGCCCACTGTCACCATCCGGATCTAGGGTTTTCTGATAATCGGGGACTTTCCATGGGAAATGGTGGTGTAGGTGTTGGCAGGGATCGTGCTGGTGGAAAAACACTGAAAAGGAGCTCTCCAACACTTTGGAATGTCGGATATAATCATGCTCAATACTGGGATGGTCGTGCTAGAGATCTGGAGCATCAAGCTATATTCCCCATAACAGAACCCTTAGAAATGAACCAAGACCGTGAAGAGCTTGAAAAAGAACTTGAAAATATTCCGGAATACAAAAGCCTGTTTCAAAAAGCATTTGGCAATGAAAACTCAGTAAATTTTAATAATGTTGTATATGCCATAGCCGCATTTGAGAGAAGTCTCTTGTCGGATAGTTCTCGCTTTGATCAGTACGCAGCTGGAAATCTTAATGTACTATCCACAAGTGAGAGACATGGGCTAAACATGTTTCGTTCTCTTAAAACTAGGTGTTTTGAGTGTCACAATATCCCGACCTTTAACAATCCTGATTTCAAGGTTATTGGTGTCCCGGATTTAGATCCAGAAAAACCAGACCTTGGACGATTTGATATTGTGGGTAAAGGGTACAAGAGAGCTTTTAAGGTACCTACCCTAAGAAATGCTGCTCTAACAGCTCCGTATATGCACAATGGGTTTTTTAAAACACTTGATGAGGTAATTGATTTCTACGCCGATGGTGGTGGAGTAAAGCATGGAATTGATCAACAGATCTTGGATGATAAGATCAGGCCATTCGAATTATCTGATTTTGAGAAAGAAAACCTGGTTGCTTTTTTACATACTCTAACAGATGAATCTAAAAAACCTTTTATCCCAGAAAAGGTTCCATCTGGCCTTCCTGTAGTCTCACGACGCGAGAATGAGTCAAAAGAGCTTGCAAGATTCAAGCCATCATTACCAACAAAAATAGCTACACAATTAAAACAGGTTGGGAAAAAAATATTTGTTAAATCAACCCAATCTATTCAAGATGGTATTGACATTGCTCAAGCAGGGGACACAGTTATGATAAGTCCGGGTATTTACAGTGAAATGCTAGCTATTGATAAATCATTTATTACAATAATGGGAACAACAAAAAATAATGAAAAACTTACGATCCTAGATGGTTTAAATACTATATCTGACGCTGCGGTAGGTTCTGGAAGCAATATAGAAATCAGGGATATTGTTGTCAAAAACTATTCTTCAAACGGTCTTATGTTGAATCATGCTAAAAACATAACTTATAGGAACATCGATTGTTATAACACAGGTCTTTACGGCATATATCCCGTAGAATGTATTGGTGTATTAATTGAAAACTGTTTGGTTACCGGATCCAGTGATGCTGGTATATACGTTGGACAATCCAAGGATATTATAGTTCGGAATAATATTGCGCATGGAAATGTCACCGGGATCGAGATCGAAAACTCTGTAAACGCGTTGGTCGAGAATAATGAAGTTTATAATAATACCGGGGGTATTCTGGTTTTTCTTTTGCCAAATAATCCATCTAAAGTGTCAATAAACTGTACTGTAGTTAATAACTATATTCATGATAATAATCACGAAAACTTTGCCGATCCAACAGCCATTGTCAGTAAAGTACCAAGTGGTACAGGAATACTTATTATGGCAGGGGATGAAGTAAATGTCACAGACAATAGAATTATAAATAATAACTCCTTTGGTATTGGCCTGATTGGGCTCGATCTTTTATTAGGTGAAGGAAACAAATATGATGTTGATCCGATTCCACAGTCCTGTTGGATCTATAATAACATCTATGAAGGTAATGGAAGCGACCCAGCTGGTATTGTTGTTGAATCAGGGTTTCAGGGTGCCGATCTATTGTGGGATGTTACGGGGTATGATAATAGTTGGGACGAACCTGATGCTTCTAAGCTTCCACCTATACTACCTAATAAAAATTGGAGTGAAATCTCCAGGCTCGCTAACTGGCGTTTATGGCGATTTCTAACGAGGATGATTGGATAATTCATTAAAATTGTATATCATTATTACATCATCATAAAATAAGAACCCTGTGTGATCAGGGTAGCAGGTTTATTTAGTATAAATAATTTATTGATCTGAAAATAAAGAATGGGTATCTACCGCTAGGGAAGCCAGCACGCTCCGCTGGCCGATATAGGTATTGCGTCCATGCAAAACAAGAGAGTTATTGATGAGAGCGACATCCCCTTTTTCCCATACGAGATTAAAAGATAAATGATCTGCCAGATCGCTCACGATGCTCATAGTCTTGCCTGATATCTCTGAACCATCTCCAAAGGAAATAGTTTTTTGTGATTCACTACACCCGCCATCCCATCCGCGATAAGCAGCGATCAATTGATTAAAAAAAACACAGCGCTTGTCATCTAGTTTCCGTATTGCGGGAAATACCGGTGTGACCACCCGGATGCTGCCATCTTCCTGCCACTCCCACTGGTAACCTAGGTGACGTAGTTTTTCTTCAGCGGAGAGTTTTTTATTAGTGCTCAGGGTACTGCACCAGCTACGTCCCTGTCCGGATTCTTCATCTTCATTAAGAGGCATTATATTTGTATAACGTACGCCCAGATTTTTGCAGGATTCTATGAATTCCGGAACTTCATGAGCTAGCGATTCAAAAAGGACATCTGATCTGCAAAGAAGAGTCTCTCCACCGGTTTCAGGGGATTGCTCACAGAAAAAAAACAAGTGTGAAGGGTACACAGGTGTTTGAGCCAGTTCGTGATGTAGAAAAATTGGAACTGATGGCGGTGCTTCATTGGCGGAAAATACCCTCGATGTCCTGTTAGAGCGGATAGCATTTGAGAATGTATCATCATAGGCAAGATTTTTCAGGCCAAATGCCTGGATAAAAGAATCAAACTCCAGGTCACTTGCAACTGGGAATCCACGAAACAGCATTGCCCCAGTCGTTGTAAGCTGGGCTAGCAGAGAATCTCGCTCATGTTGAATCCAGTCGACCACACCATCTATTTTCTTTTTTCCGGCATGTAAACCATAAACCATTGGGAATGGTTCAGGGTGTCTTTGTTGACCACTTACGGTTAAAGACTCCGGAATAATTTCATCCAATATTAATTTCTCATCAGTCATAGATTGAATAAAATTTACCGAATGCATCTTCACAAAAGACGGCCGGGTCATTAAAGCGGCGATTGCAATTCAGTGAAGTAATGGATTCCATATGTTTATCAGTTAATTGAAAATCAAAGAGAGCTATATTTTCTTCCAACCTTTTGAGTTGGACTGTTTTTGGTACGATCGCTGTTCCCCGCTGTATCCCCCACTTCAGTACTACCTGGGCAGGTGTACGGTCCACTTCATTTGATATTTCTAATACTTCTGGCCGCTGCAATATAGAGTCATGCTCTGTAGCCATATCAAGCGAAACATAAGATAGTGAGCCAAGGGGTGAAAAAGCTGTCACCGCTATATTATAATCTTTAGCCTGACGGATAAGATTGTCCTGGGTTAGGTATGGATGCGCTTCTATCTGCAGCATTACAGGTTTAATACGGGCATAGGCCATAAGGTCATTCAATAGACCTGTATTGTAGTTGCATATACCTATACCACGGACTAGACCCGATTCCACTAACTGTTCCATAGCCAGCCATGTTTCAGACAGGGGTACGGGATCAATTTTCATACCTGATTCCTCGGTTCCGTCCTCCCCGGAATACCAGCCGGGGGGATACCGGTCCTGGAAAGAAACAAACTCTAAAGAAATAGGGAAATGGATCAGGTAGAGATCGAGATAATCTAAACCCAGATCAATGAGTGAACGCTCACATGCAGACCGTACATGATCCTTGGCATGATATGTGTTCCAGAGTTTAGATGTGATCCATAATTGCTCACGATTACAATGTCCTCTGGATATTGCTTCAGCAATCCCAGTACCTACTTCAGCTTCATTACCATAGTCTGCCGCACTGTCAAGATGGCGATACCCTATCTCAATAGCTTTCGCTACAATGTAAGCTGTTTCAGATCTATCAATCTTCCAAAGGCCAAGGCCCACAGGAACCATAGACCGGTCGCCAACTTTTATTGATTCATTCATTAATTACGGACCCACAGGTTATTTACCAATACTTATTATCTACTAATCCATCATCCCGGATAAATTGTTTTTTTCCAAAAAATCATTCACCATAATTCGTTTTCCTGAAGATATTGATTCTTGAGCAGCAGCAGCAATAGCGATAGACCAGAGTCCTTCCATTGGCGTTGCACAGTTGGATGGCTCTCCTTTCAACTGTTTGACCAGTTCAATATGCTCATAAAATGTTGCGCCATGGTGACCACTCTGTTCGATGATCTGTGGATAAGAAACGATGCTTTTTCGGGAAGATACGTGTTCACCTGATTGAATTGAGATGGTGGCTTCAGCACCATCATTATTTTTAAATTTAAATATTTCCGATGCTATTATCCTGCCCTTGTCTCCACAAAGTACTAGCTCTTCGTGAAAGTCTGGGCAAAACATATTGAGAGTAAAACTGGCCCTGATACCATTTTGATATTCTAAAAGTACAAAATCATGGTCATCAATATCAGCGGTCTGATTTTGGTGATTGAAATCAAGAAAGTTCACTGCTTTACCACCAATGGCGTACACCGTTTTCGGATAAGAACCCGCGAACAGGTTCATTAAATCAAAATAGTGACAACATTTTTCAATCAGGGTACCTCCTGAATATTCAGAAAATTTATTCCACTGATTAACCTTGTCAAGAAATGGAGGCCTATATTCGCTCAGGGCAATGGTTTGAATGCCTCCGATGACTTTCCGGTCTAATGCTTCATGGCATGCTTCGACGTACTGGGCTTTGTAACGGTATTGTAATCCTATCTGGATAAAAGAAGCGTACCCAGTAGCAATATTAACAATTTCCGCTGCATCCGCAAGAGATGTGGCAATAGGCTTCTCTAAAAATATTGGTTTCCCTGACTGCACTGCCACTTTGAGGACATTCAGATGGGTATAGTTTGGCGTACAAATCATTAGTGCGTCGGCATCAGGGTCGTTGCAGGCAGATTCTAGATCATTATAACGAGTAAGTTCATTTGGGCTATAAGACCTGAACTCTTCTTCGGCCATTTCAAGACTATGGTTTTCCTGGTCAAAAATTCCGTGGATTTGTGCTTCGCCAAGGATTGTAGCCACGAACATATGTTCCTGCCCCATGGTTCCTGTCCCAATAATATTCAAGCGATATTCAGGCTGATGATTATTTTTTCTGTATAAAAAACGGTCTTTATCTTGAATATGGCGCTGATTGGAAGCAGTCTCAAAATTTCTGAGGCGTGGTTTATATGGTTTTGGCATAGGTATTCTACTACTCAATTTAACAATCAAAGATTAGGAATTGGAGTATTCACGGAATATGTCGTCAATTATTATTTATGCCGTCAAGATGGCATTCCTACGAAAACTTTTTATGACCCAAATAAAAATATTTACAAATAATATTAGTGTAGTTATTGGCCAAAAATATGGGCTAAGGCCTCCTACAAGCCCAATAGGTGAAAAGATAAGGTATAATAAAATAATAGCGGAAAAAAGATTTACAGAAACAGGAATAACATATTCCCAAGGCGTAAGATCAACAACATTTCTTCGGGGATATACCCAAGCAACTGGGAGAGGATTTAAATATCCTATTACCAGCATAATTGTCACTTCTAATCCAAATAAAATAGCATAGAGATGTAAAAAATGGATTTGCAGATAATCTTTAAATACAAATTGAAAGAGACCGTAAAGAATTAGATGGACTACGATTATAACTTTTGCTCCTAGTGGTGGAACCTTTTTTGTAAATAGCCCAACAACAACAAGCACAATTACAGGAATATTATAAAACCCGGTAAAAATTCGGATAATCTGCCAAAGGCCATCCGGTGCATATTGCAATAAGGGTGCAACCACAAACGAGAACAGTGCTATTACGATACTCGCTCGTTTGGCGATACGAATTAGGGTTTTATCATCAACAGGTCCCTTTTTAGCAGGAACATAAACATCAAAACAAAAAAGTGTGGCCGCACTATTCAATAATGAATTGAAGGAACTGAACACCGCACCCAGCAAGACTGCCAAGAAAAAACCTGCGGCATAACCAGGTAGCACGTCACGAATTAGTTTCGGATAGGCCTGATCAATTGAGCCCAAGCCTGCACCATAAATATGATATGCAATGACCCCTGGAATCATCATCATAAACGGGATAAGGACTTTAAAAAATCCCGAAAATAAAACGCCTTTTTGTCCTTCAGATAAGTTTTTTGCGCCCAGGGTTCGTTGAATCACATATTGATTTGTGCACCAGTAAAATAGGTTCGCAAATACCATACCAGTAAACAAAGTCCCAAATGGGGTAGGGTCACTTGCTGAACCAATCCCATTAAGCTTATGAGTATTAGTGGTCGTGATAATTGTAAGCCCATCGGCAATACTACCACTTCCAAGGGTAGATAGACCTAATAGAGGAACCAATATCCCAATAATCAGCAAACCTATACCATTAAATGTATCAGAGACTGCAATAGCTTTTAAGCCTCCAAATATCGCGTATAAAGCACCAATAGAACCAATCAAAATAATAGTAATTATAAGCGCTAGGCTGTATTCTATATTTAAGACAGATGGTAAATCAAACAACAGCAGCACAGCTATTGACCCAGAATAGAGTACTGCCGGTATAGTCACCAAACCATACCCAACCATAAATAATAATACTGTCATTCTCCTTACACTATCATCGAATCGATCACAAAGGAATTCAGGAAGAGTGGTAAATGCTCCAGCAAGGTAGCGAGGCAAAAAAATGAAGGCCATACATATAGTAGAAACGGCAGCAGTTACTTCCCAGGCCATACTACTTAAATTAAAACCATATGCTGAACCATTAAGGCCTATCATATGCTCAGCTGAAAGGTTGGTTAAAAGCATGGATCCGGCGATAAATATGCCATTTAAACCCCGGCTAGCAAGAAAATAACCATCACGTGTATCAACATCACCTTTGGTTCTATAATATGATATCAAGGCAACAAGTGCCATGAAAAATAAACAGCTTAGGGAAATGATAAGCAGATTAGACGTATCCATAAAAGTATTTTAATACGTATCCTGATTTTTAATAGTCGACATATTAGAAATCAAAATTTTACGGATTAAAATAATACTAAATATTTCTCTCTCAAAACGTAAAATCCCTTTCAGAGGGGCTGCACTTTGCATAAGCGGAAAATTTAATGATAGTTAAACTAAAAAGTTGGTTTTATTCCGAAACTGAACCAACAAAAACCTGTTCTTGTTCATAAAGTGTGCGGCGTATAATGGCAAATTCTCCTGGATCATATGATATAGGAAAAGCGCCCCTCCCGGCTCCACCATGTATCCAATCTACCTGTTTTCCCTGATGGTCGCGCAATTCTGAAACACGGATTATTTCCTTACTATCTGGTGTAAATATTTCCACATCTGTGCCTACACCAAGTTTGTTTTTTATGTCAAACCACATCAACCCGGTTTTCTGGTCCCACTTACAATTGAGCCCTACCGCTTTGTGGGAACGTTCCTTAGAACGGCTATCATGAAAATTTTCTCCGAATTCCCTGGGATTTCTAGTGTAAAACCCTGTTGTATAACCTCTGTTGGATAAAGCTGTTAAATCGCTCAAATTCGATGGATTAAAATTTATTCCTGCTACCATGTCATCAATAGCCTTTCTGTATGACCTGGTTGCCATAGCAGCATAGTATGATGATTTAGTCCTGCCCTCAATCTTGAAACTCATTACACCGGCATCTCGAATATCAGCTAAAAGTTCTACGGTACAAAGGTCTTTGGCATTAAACATGTAAGTACCGTTTTCATCTTCTTCCAGTGGAAATTGTTCTCCAGATCGTTTTTTTTCTTCAACGTAAAAACCATTCCCCGGACTATTGTAATAATCAGCAGAAACTGCTGTTTGATTTTTTTCGGTATCTAATAATGAGCCTGACTGATCTTTTATATCGTACTCCCAACGACATGAATTGGTGCATGTACCCTGATTGGCATCCCGATGATTCATATAATTGCTAATTAAACAACGTCCGGAATAGGCAATACAAATAGCACCATGGACAAATGATTCCAGGTCAATATCCGGGACCCGGGCATTTATCTCAGCGATTTCTTTTAAACGTAGCTCTCGGGATAAAATGACCCGGTTCACACCTATATTTTTCCAGAATTCTACCGTTGTCCAGTTAGTGGCGTTAGCTTGAGTTGAAAGATGTACCGGAATATTGGGTACACGTTTAACAGACTGATAAATTAACCCCGGATCTGCCATTATCAAGCCATCCGGTTCCCATTCAGCAACCTTTTCCAATTCGCGAATAAATCCATCCACTTTTGTATTGTGAGCAAAAATATTCAGAGTGAGATATACTTTCTTCCCGAGTTCATGGGCATATTGAATCCCTTCTATAAGGCTTTCTTCGCGAAAATCATTTTCTCTTGTACGCAGCGAGAAACGCGGGACACCGGCGTAAACAGCATCAGCCCCATAAGCAAAAGCATACTTCAATTTTTCCAGGTTGCCCGCAGGTGAGAGTAATTCGGGTTTTATTATAGTATTCATTAAATAGAAATTATAAAGGCTGAACTATATTGGAGTGATTAAAATTTGATCTAAACATTCTGCCTGCCGAAATCTATACCATTCGTTTTGACGGCCTTAGTTTCTCATAGGATATAAGATCAATAGCAATGTTAACTTATTATTTTCGGACTGACTTATGTGGTGCCACTAAGACTGAAAAATATGGTAGAATATCATGAAGAGCTAAATCATTTTCATTTTAATGCTATAGTCGTACCTAATCTGAGTCCAAAATGCTCATCCAGGTATAATTCTTCCGGGAGGAATCCTTTGGTTTTATAAATTAATCCAATATCTACCGCAACTCCACTCAGCCAACTATCCTGACCATTGTAAAAATAGTATCCAAGATTTGCGTCTAGCGCTCCGCCTGAAAATAATTCGGATGTATTAAAATCAAAATTAAGTGGTTGCTGCCAGTAATGACCTTTTAATGTCAGGATCAGTTTTTTTGTTAATGGGAAGTCTATCAAACTGATACCTATACCCTGAAACCAGTTTTTCTTATTTTGAAATTGACGAAGAGTAACCAAAAGATTAAACCGTTCGGTTTTGAGCCAAATATTCTCATCAATAAAATCACCAAATGGTGATAACATATATCCCAAGCCCGCGTTGATAGTAATATTTTTATTTACATGAATACTACTTATTCCTAGTATTAATGGATTTAAGAAATTCAGGAAAGATCTATACCCCATCCGTTTTACAAAATCTTTCTCTGAAGTTGTTAGATCTGTATAGAGCGTATACCGATAAAATTCCATTTCCGGTCTAAAGAGATGCCGTACAGCACCATAGGTATCCATACCAACAATATCTCGCTCCAGCTCATTGGATTCTTCCTTTATTCCCGCTTCAAATTCAAATAAGCCCAAAGCAAGGTATTGTACGATTACTGTCTTCCTTGACCAATATTCCCATTTATAATTATTAAAATCACCTGTATTAAAACTCCCAATTGTTTCCACACGCCTAGTGAGCATATAGTCCGATTCCAAACCACCAGTGTGCAGCCTGATATAATCAGGAAGGTTATTGTCCCTAAAATCTTTTAAAGACCGATCAGTCACTCCATTGACGTAAGCCGCCCCATTTTGATTAAAGAACGGCTGGGAAATTGAACCTATATTGTTTACCGTCAGGATAGACCTATGACCTTCCTCATGGGTTAGTGGCATAAAAAATAATGAATGCATTCCCAATTGGATCATATCTGATACATATTTATTTTTTATTATTGAATTAAGTCCTCTGGAAAACAATCTGTAGCTGGATAAATAATTCAGGTTAAACTGCCGCATAGTAAACAGCTGGGATGGAGTATCTTTAAATAAAAAGCTATATGATGGCGGATTGTATGTTTGCCTTTGCTGTGCAAGCATACAGTTGAGAATAATCAATAAAATTAAAATTAGAAATCTTTTCATACGAAGATCTAGTTGCAGTCCACACATCTCTTTATGTTATTACTTGGTTACACCATTTCTATTGTTAGTCAAATATTAGAATTATGTTAGTATAAAGCTTATTTTCGAATACTTCCATTGAATAATAGCCCTGACCCATAACCAAGGATATTGATAATAATATCTGCGATTTTGTTTTGGATTGTTTCTATTGCAAAATTAAAAGGCAGTACTAATTCTAATAGTTCCCAACTCATAGATAGTATTAAAAATAATAACCATCCAATACTGCTGTAACGGGTAGAAAAAAACCAGAATATAAAATGTAAAACTGAATAATGATTAACCGCATTCATTCTTTAGCACAAATTTTTATTTATAAATCCGCTGTGTCAACGAATGGCAGGTTTTCTGTGTATCTCAATTCTTATATCTTCCATTTATCTAAATCATTCCTGTATTCCGCAGAATTAGGAATTATATATTTTTTATTAAATCCCCATCGCCTCCATATAGAGTTTATCTCTACTATCAATTTGTCCCAGTCATCATTATCCACGATTGTATTCAACGCCAGTTCCAATTTTAAATAATCGATATCATAGCCATATCCATTTTGAAGGGCATGCTTATTTTTGCCTCCCTTCTGCCATTCTTCGAACTGTGTTAATTGCCAGGATATATAATCTTCAACATGAATAGGATACCAGTTATTTTTGTTTAATTCAAGCTGGTTGTTCAATCTTACTCGAAAATACTGCACAAATAATAGGTCTCGGCCTAATTCACTGGAAGGATCCTTATTCAGTTTGTATAAAATAGCATCTTCCACATACCGCAACCGGTGAAATATATGTTTTATCCTGATATCTGGCACAGTGAAACGACTGAAACTACAAACCCACAGGATAAATAGTAAACTGTGCTCCAATCTGATACTGTCTGCATCCAATAAATATAAAAAATCCTATGAAAATATTACTCATTGACATGATTTTACTAAGATTAAGCGATTAATTAACGTTGCAATAAAGGTTTTTTTAATTAAGCTCTGTTAATAAAAAAATACAAATTAAAATCAAATTAATTACGTTGAGCAATTGAATAATTCAATTCTCTATTATTAAATCTGATTAATCTTGAGAAGGATGTAGCATATAAAAAATGATTATTAGCTGCTACTCATTTATTTTATTTAGAGAATCTTCACCACTGGCCCATTTTATTCCGCCTAATAAGTGTTCAAGAAATAATCTTTCAGTGTATGATTCTGATGTGTGGCCAAGTGCTGTATAAAAGGATCGACCTCCATCAAAAAGATGGTACCATGCGATAGGATGATTAATACCATTAGTTCCTCCTTGATACGAATTTTCATCTATTTTGATTAAGATATTAATATTTTCACTTATATCCTTGAAGTTATACCATTCATCTGTTCGTATCCAGGCGTTTGGAAGCATGACCGTACTCAAATGAGTTTTATCTACCACATCTAGTTTTGCTTTTTGGATCTCTGGATGGCCATTAAAGTATGCTCCTGCTAATCCACCATACCAGGGCCAATCTGTCTCAGTATCGGCTGCACAGTGAATACCAACCCATCCACCACCTCCGTTTATATAATTTTTAAAATGTTTTTGCTGATTATTATCTAATATATCTCCTGAAGTATTTAAAAATATAACAGCATGATAACTTTTCAAATTCTCTGAAACAAAATATGATCCATCCTCAGTATGAAAAACATTATAATTATATTTTCCCATCAAACCCTTAATCGCGCCTACGGCTGGCTCAATAGAATCATGTCTCCATGCCATAGTCTTTGTAAATAATAAAATATTCTTCTGTTCCCCCAGACGATGGCATCTTATCTGCATAAATGCAAAAAAAACAAAAAATACCCATGCTAACCTTTTCATTATTTACCTTCTTTAAATATTGTTTAATGACTACTTGAAAATACTAAGGTTATAGCTGTTAAATATCAACTAGCAAAGAATGTAAAAAATCCATATCAGCTTTTTATAATCAATAAACCAGTTTATTTCTGAAATAATAAATTAAATGATTAATATCTAAATGATTTAGTTTTTATTAGCATTACCATTGTAAATGGATCTGGATGTAGATTAAAAAATAGTTATAAATAATAATAATGATAAATCATAGAAAGCTTCTTGTACTTTTATTCATTGTGCTTAGCACCTTTACTGCTTTTTCACAGACACAACAATCAGAGTTTAATCTCGATCAAATTTTGGTAGTGGGTGATCGTTCAAACGTAAAATTAAAAGAGTCAACAATACCATCAGGTGTTTTAACAAAGGCTGAACTTGTAACACTCCCTATAAAAAATTTAACTGATGCAATAACATATTTACCTGGGATTACTTTTGCAAGCCTAGATGCGTCAGGACATACGCCCATTCCTATTATAAGAGGTTATTATGGAGGTGGTGAAGCAGAATATTTACTTCTTTTAATCGATGGAGTTCCTGTAAATGATTTCAATAATGGTATTGCCGATTGGAATATCTTACCTATTAATCATGTTGAAAAAATTGAGCTAATAAGAGGCGGAGGTTCAAGTACCTACGGAGGCCTAGCCATAGGTGGCGTAATAAATCTAATTACTAAACGAAATATCCAGAAAAATAATTTCAATATTTCTTTTAGCAATGACCAGTACAATCAAAATTCCATGAGTCTTAAGGCAAATCTCCAAAAAGAATTAAAAAATATCGGATTTAGCATGAGTAGAGAGAAGGCTGATGGCTATAGAGACAATTCAAATTATAAAAAAAATACATTCTGCGCATCTCATAACGTTTTAATTAATCCAAAAAATACTTTGACCCTTAATGCTAGATACGATGATTTATATTTAGAAACCGCAGGAGCATTAACCGAAAATTTAGTAAAAAATAATCACCGTCAGAGCCATCCCATGTATTCTAACGATTATAAAGAATACAATAAGTTTGATGGGACAATCCAATATTCTAGGGGTAATAAAAATAAGTTAACTATTCTGTCTGGCTTCCGAGCCTTAGAACAAGAAGAAAACCGAACTATTCAGCTAACAAGTGACTTTGGTGACTCCCAATCTGAGAAACAAACAAGCACTGTTTTCTGGAACCAAGCTAAATATCAGGCATCATTTAATAATACAAAAATGCTAATAGGTCTTGATAATGAGTATGGATTCTTCAGTAATAATTATTACAACCTTGAAAAAACACAAAAATTATCTAATGGATCAGGGGCAAGTACTAAGTTAGGTCTCTACATTCAAGCCAAGTATAACCGGACAGAAAAATTTGGCATTACTTCTGTAATTAGATTAGATAGAATAAATAATGATGGAAAAATTAATAACAAAAAAGAAAGTATACGTTTTAATAGTCAAATTTCACCCAGAGTTGGATTTTATTATCAGTTTATAAATTCTAAAATTTTGGAAGGTTATTTATTTTCTAACTGGTCGAAAGCATTTAAGTCGCCTACTCTGGATCAATTATTTGATTCTCGCCAGATCAACTTTTTTTATCAAAATATTAATTATTCTAATTCATCTTTGGTTCCCCAAGAATCATCTAATTATGATATTGGAATTAATAAAAAATTATTATTATCAAATTCTAATATTTCTGGGGAGACGAGTATTGTTCTTTATAGCATGGATATAGAAAATGAAATTGATTTTGACATGGCTACATTTAAGTACGGTAATATTTCCGAAAGTAACCATAAAGGGATTGAGGCCAGTATTGGATTATTCTTAGGCGAACGTATAAGATATAGACACACCTCTAACTTCACAGAAGTCAAGTTTAAAGATGGGAACTATAAAGATAACATGTTAAAAAATATACCTAAAATATCCTACACAAATAGGTTTACCATAAAATTGTCAGACCAATATAGCTTTGCTATTAGCCAAAAACACTTTGGTTCAATGTATCTTAATGATGAAAACACAGAGTCTCTTCCTGAAAATACCATTTACGATTCTAATATAATATTCAACAGGTCAAACTATGGTATACATCTAAGTATTTTTAATATTGGAAACACATTTTATAATGGAAATGGATACATGCTTTTTGATGCAATCTCTCAGCAGAATGTTAAGTTTCTCTATCCTGCCCAAAAAAGAAATATCCGTGTAAGTATTTATTATACTATCTAATCGATACTAAAGTTAGGGATCCATAAATTGATAGGTCTATTCAATAATTCAAATTCAGCAACATGATTAATCATATTATTATAAATTATATTTATATTTTTCTATGTCTTTTTTAAGTCCTTTATATTCTCTTTAGTTCCCAAAATTAATTAGACTTTGATTAACCCCTGCATCAGGCTATCCAACATGTTCAGCAAATTACATTTAATTCAGACATCACACAAATTCCCTCTTGCATCCATCTGTACAATTGGAAATTGATCAATAACAAATAATCTGGGCAAAATGGATGAGATACCATACTAATCTGCAGCAACTCTTTTACTATTATCAAGAATAGTGATGTCTCTCAGACATTTTGAGCCAAGTAATTCCAAGACATCATTCTCATACTATCGAAGTTGGTAATGAATTTGAACAATTAGTAAAGCTTTATCTTTTAAATGATTCTAAGTATAAAAATATATTAGCAAAATAATGGTTATT
This sequence comes from uncultured Fidelibacterota bacterium, assembly GCA_913043235.1. Taxonomy (GTDB): domain Bacteria; phylum Fidelibacterota; class Marinisomatia; order Marinisomatales; family UBA1611; genus UBA2134. The sequence goes on along the minus strand of CAJWLO010000056.1, from coordinate 1,199 downwards.
AAATACAGTCTTGTGAAATATTAACTTTTATGAGTGGGAATTAAATAAGTTAGCTATGGTAAATATAAAATCAATAAGTAATGGACTCAAATTGGGTGATAATGGGATTTGGATTAGCAAAAATACTGAACCAATATCTTATCCTTCTGATGGAAATGAAATAAGCTTTTTTATTGAAGACAAATCGTTCTGGTTCAAGCATCGTAACAATTGTATTGTTTCCATTATTAATGCCTACCCCCCTCCAAACAACGAAACAATATTTGATATCGGAGGTGGAAATGGTTTTGTATCACGCGGATTAGTCAATTCAGGATTTGATGTGGTATTGGTGGATCCAAGTATAACTGGTTCCCTACGAGCAAAAAGCAGAGGAATCACGAAAATAATTTGTGCAACAGCAAACACAGCGACATTCAAGCAACATTCACTACCAGCAGTAGGGTTATTTGATGTCATTGAGCACATTGAAAATGATCTGGATTTATTGAAATCGATCAAAGGATTAATGAAAAATGAAGGGTATCTTTATGTTACTGTTCCATCTTATCCTTTCCTATGGTCTAAGAAAGATGATGTAGCGGGTCATTATAGACGGTATACATTAAAAAATATATCAGATGTTCTCAAATCAGCAGGTTTTCGAGTTGTATTTTCATCATATATTTTTAGATTTCTTCCTATTTTTGTTTTCCTTTTACGTACACTTCCGTATAGATTGGGCATAATAAAGGGAGAGAGAAAAAACGACAATATTTCCGGAGGACACATATTTAAAGGTGCAATAACAGAAAAAATCCTTAATATGATATTGCAACCAGAAATAAAAAATTTGAAAAACAAGAAACCAATGATGTTTGGCAGTAGTTGTTTATTAGTGGCAAAAACCCTCTAACAATCGCATCAATGATGTCTGGACATTATAATGGAATGAAAGAAAAGGAAATTATATAGATGGCAAAAAAGATGGGTTACAATCTATATGCTTAAATAGGGAAAGGGTAATGATAATATCTTATGATATTGGTTAAAAAGTATGATTATCAGATTATACAACAAACAATACTTAATAGTATTATAAGGTTCAACAATATTAGCAGGACTATATCTACATACGATACAGGTTGATGATTTCAGACAGATGAAGAAGATGGTACTCTTAAAATAATTTTACCCTTTTCACAAAATAGTGAAGATCA
>CAJWLO010000055.1 GCA_913043235.1 uncultured Fidelibacterota bacterium | reverse complement strand
GTTTCTGCTTTCGAGCCAAAACGGAACATTAGGAGATCTCGATTTCCTTTTTATCCTTTGACTCATCCGTTCCCATTTTTATTAAACGATCAGCGCTATCGACCCGAATGATATGTTCGATATTGAACAGGCTTAGCAAACCACGATTAACTTTGAAAGGAGGAATCGTATCCATACTTGATAACTCGGATGACCCATGATGATCTGATATCTGTTTCGCGCACAGATTCCGAAGAATTAGATCAACGTAGTAGACAGCGTAACAGTTAAGTTTATTCCATAAGTTCAATCAAAAAAGGCGCCATAACTAAACTACCTGCTGTTGCGAGATGACAAGTGAAACGAGAGCGCAGTTATAGTTCGCTCACCGCCCAATCGGAAAGGAAACCCCCCCCCACTCTCCCTATCAACGTACTAGCCGTGCACCTTTCTACAAAAGGACGAGTGACTTTATTTAAGCTTCGAAGTTAATCGATCTATCTCTTTACATAGTGATAACAAGAAAGAAACCTAGTAAATTGATACCAATTATTCAAATCCTGATCAATGGGCAAACCCGGAAGGATATGCTGCCATAGAAAATTCGAAAGGGACCACTATCTTAGACCGAAATTTTGCACAGGTATACCCAGGAGTATTGCCAAAAGACAATTTAAATGAAGTGGGGGTAGTGCCAAATCCATATATCGTACGCTCAGGATTTAAGGAGTCTGAATATATAAGGCAGATTCGTTTCACCAATCTACCGGAACGCTGTGATATAAATATCTATACAGTTTCTGGAGAATACGTAAGTACCATTAAACATGATAATCCAGAATCTGGAAATGAATGGTGGGATATGAGAACGATTAATAATCAGGAGTTGGCACCGGGCTTATACCTTTTTTATGTTAGCCAAAAGGATGCATCTGGTAATACCAGTGAAACAACAGTGGGCAAATTTGCGGTAATACGATGAGGATACGTTATATTATTTTGGTATTATGTATTGGTTTTTTATTTGGCCAGTACCGTGATATTCCTGATGTGGTCACCAAGGTAGCTACGTCTGCTGCGAACTGGCTTAAGCTGGAAACATCTGCCCGTGCCATTGGTATGGGTGGTTCTTTTGTGGCCAGCGGCCGTGGTGTAGCCGGTATTCCTTATAACCCATCCAGTATTGGTTTTATTGAGAAGCGCGAAGCTTATTTTTCAGCGGTGAATTACCTAGCGGGTATCCAGCATGGTGTATTTACTTTTGGCACGAAGATAAGTCCTTCAGATTTTGCTGGTTTTCATATATTCTATCTGAATAGTGGTAAGATGGCGGTAACCAATGAATATTACCCGGATGGAACGGGAGAGGATTTCAGCGTTATTTCCATGGCAGTTCGTGGCACCTACGCCCGTCGCCTGACAGACCGTTTAAAAGTTGGTGCATCGCTCAATTATATTCGGGATCAGATCTATGAGGCCGGTATGCAGACAGTATCTTTTGATTTGGGGTCTAATTTTGATACAGGCATATACGGTGTGATACTGGGCATGAGCATTACCAATTTTGGTCCGGAAGTGCAGTACAATGGGGAATCTTTGCATATTACAGTACCGGATACGATAGATGTAGATGAACGGGTGAGTAAGATCACAGATAAGTTTCCATTGCCTCTTGTTTTCCGGCTGGGTATAGAGAATGAGGTTATGGGCCCGAACAGTGTATTTATGAAGAATTCGGTTCACAGTTTGCGTGTGAGCATAGACGGTATTAAGCCCAGTGATTACAATGTATATGGCGGCATAGGCTTGGAGTATGGATGGCAGGAAGTGGCATTTGTGCGTGGAGGCATGCATTTAAACCATGATACAGCGGGTTTGAGTCTGGGCGGTGGTTTAAATCTTAGGCTGGGCAGGATGGCACTTGCGGTGGATTATGCTTTTGTGGATTATGATGTACTAAATATCACCCACCAAGTAGCAATTGGACTTCAATTCTAGATGTTTGAAATATTTTTCCGTGGTTTATTTATTTTGGTTATATTTGGCCAAACTCAACTTCTATGGGGACAAACCTGTCTAGCATATGCAGGCGAAGATACCACCGTCTGCACCGGCATTGGGAATCAATACCGGGTTTATCTTGATGGCAGTAACTCCAGTGTCGAGAGCGGAAGTATCAACTATGAATGGAGTGTGCTTGATGAAGGTATTACGATTAATTCATCCCAATCAGATAAGGCGGAACCCTATTTTAAATATCCACAGGATTTAACTGCGAATTCGGATTTCAGAATTGAACTACTGGTGTATGATAATAATAGTATTTGCGAAGATCGGGATACGATTATTGTCACCTGCTATGCTAACATGTGTCCTACCGCAATGGCAGGAGATGACCAGGAACTCAGCAATGGTTGTATACTAGATGCGACCTTGGATGCTTCCGAGACGGAAGATCCCGAAGCAGATAATTTAATCTTTCAATGGTCTTCCTTGGATGGATTTAGTAGTCTTATCCAAAATGCAAATTCATCCGTTGCTACTTTCACATTTCCAGTAATTGAAGTAGAAACTGTTTTTTCTTTCTTACTATCAGCGTCGGATGATGAACATACGGTAACCGATATAGTTAAGATAAATTATTTTGTTAATGAGTCTCCGATAGCGGATGCTGGTCCTGACCTTGAAACATGTGAATATCAGGTTACACTAAATGGGAATGGGTCTTATGATGTGGATTGGGATAAATTGACCTATCAATGGTCTTCCTTGGATGGATTGGCCCTGGATCGAACTTCAACAGCGACGCCACTGGTGACAAACCCGATTGATTTAACAGTTGCGACAACTTATCGTGTGCAGCTGGAAGTTTCTGATGGTTATTGTTCTGAATATGATACAGTTATGATTACTGTCCAGGATAACCTATGCCCTGTAGCGGATGCCGGGGAAGTGGTGCGTATACCCAAATTCGAAACGCAAACTACAGAATTAACTGCTTTGGCATCATGGGATCCTGAAGGGTCAAGTTTAACATATGAATGGAAAACATCAGATGGTGAGATCACTGTGGGTCCTACTGTGATGGTTACGGATCAATTTCCCAACAATTTATACACGCGGTATTTATATTATTTGCAGGTTATGGATGATAAAGGTGCTATGGATCAGGATTCTATTGAAGTGATCTTCAGTGATTTCTCTGCACCCCGCAGTCCTGCAGTATTTGCTGTGGCAGACCACAATAGGGTACTGGTATCGTGGGATGCGTCATCAGAAGCATCCTATGATTCTCTGACCGGCTACTCAGACTTCGAGGGCTACAAACTTTACCGTTCAACAGATGGTGGTATTACCTGGGGCAGCCCAGATGATAGATTATACGACTATGATGGTCGCTTTGTTGGATGGATGCCTTATGCTCAGTATGATCTAGACGAAGCTGCAGATGAATATCATTGTATTTATGACCATGAGGCGTGCGGACCTGATGATCCAGTTCGCGGAATCTCTATTTATGGATTGGACCCACTTGCTCCACGATTTAGCCTTGGAAGCAATTCTGGCATAAATTATGCTTTTATTGATTCAAATGTATATGATGGCATTGAGTATACTTATACAGTAACAGCATATGATATTGGGCTAGCGCCCTTTGCGGTGTCCTATACAGAAATTGATACAACTGGAATTTTTTCGTCTGATACAATATGGTCAGCACTGAACCCAGGCCATTTCTTGGGACCGTCTATATTATCCTATTACGACGCAGAAGGGGAACATATTCGAGATATCCCCAATACATATCGAGGGTATCCAAGCCTGGAATCAAAAAAAGGACAGGTAGGAGAAAAAAATTATATTACTGTTGTTCCAGGTTACACAGCCAGCAATATCACGTTTCCAGATGAGACCAATATAGAAGTGTTTTTTACATCCACAGCATCCAACGTGGGCACAGGTACCAGATCTTATTTTATCGTAGACCGCACAAAGATTGTACGGTCAAGATTAAAATACGAAATACAAGCAGATCAAAGTCTCGATGCAATAGATGGCATGGCCTGCGAGAATCCTTATCTGTTTGGATATGAGATTGATGACCTGGGAGAGCCATTAAAAACAATTTCATTCTATGATAGCAATCTCACATTTTTTGAAAAGGACTCTTTGGCTGATCTTCCAGGATCAATTATTGAAAGTGATACATATTATATTCCCGATTATAATATAGTAAATCAAATAGGAAAATGGAGTGAATTATTCAATGGTATCCGGTTCAAATTTGAAAATGATATTCCGTTAAATCCATTCAGTGTTCCTGATTTTATCGCAGATACTTTAGAATGGTCCATGCGTGATGGCAGCGCCATCGATTCTGCTTCCTTTTTTGAAACTTTTATCCCAATGGTAGCCCGATCGGGATTAACTATTCGCCTTGAATACGCAACCGATATAAGCTACTACAAAAGACTTAATATGGATTATAAAATAGATTTCTATAATGAACCGGTGGGAGATTCAGTCCGTGTACTTAATTTTTTTGGTGCCGGTGATATGGGTTTGCCAGTCAGGGTTACAAATCTTTGGACCGGTAAAAAGGTTGGTCTAAATTGTTATGACTATGGATCGGAGACTTTGGGAACCTTCGATTTTGATAATGGCGCAAGCGATAATACTTGGACACGGAGGGAAGTTATTGGATTTAGGTATGATACCCTTTCAGTGGGAGGTAAATTGACGGAAGCTAACACCTTTAAACTCATTATCGATTATGAACTTCCAAAAAGATTCAAAGATTACGATAATACAAAAAATTATTTGGTAGGGGATAGTGTTTCATTTGGTTCCATGATCTGGAAAACTGTGGACAATGTAGAAGGGGTTGCCCCTTCTTCTGTATTTTTGGATGAAAACAATGATGGTGTTCGAGATAATCCCTGGAGAGTAACTTATCCTTGGCAGGATAGTTTAACAGTTATAATACGTCCCGAAAAATTCTATCTTGATGGTGACAGCTGGATATCGGATATGGCCATTCTAGGGGCACCACAAATGGTGGAAGAAACCACTCTAAGCGAAATAACGGTTGTGCCAAATCCATATATCGTTCACTCCAAGTTTAATGAGACACCTTCATCGAGGAAGATCCGTTTTACTCATTTACCCCAAAGATGTCAAATTTCTATTTTTACAATTTCCGGTGAATTCGTGACTTCTATCCAGCATGAACAACAATATGATGGAAATGCCTGGTGGGATTTAACCAACGATCAGGGAGCATTGATCACGCCAGGGCTTTATATCTTTACCGTTGAATCTCACAAAGATGATACAGATAAAAATGTTGAACCCTATATTGGCAAATTTGCGGTAATACGATGAGGATACGTTATATTATTTTGGTATTATGTATTGGTTTTTTATTTGGCCAGTACCGTGATATTCCTGATGTGGTCACCAAGGTAGCTACGTCTGCTGCGAACTGGCTTAAGCTGGAAACATCTGCCCGTGCCATTGGTATGGGTGGTTCTTTTGTGGCCAGCGGCCGTGGTGTAGCCGGTATTCCTTATAACCCATCCAGTATTGGTTTTATTGAGAAGCGCGAAGCTTATTTTTCAGCGGTGAATTACCTAGCGGGTATCCAGCATGGTGTATTTACTTTTGGCACGAAGATAAGTCCTTCAGATTTTGCTGGTTTTCATATATTCTATCTGAATAGTGGTAAGATGGCGGTAACCAATGAATATTACCCGGATGGAACGGGAGAGGATTTCAGCGTTATTTCCATGGCAGTTCGTGGCACCTACGCCCGTCGCCTGACAGACCGTTTAAAAGTTGGTGCATCGCTCAATTATATTCGGGATCAGATCTATGAGGCCGGTATGCAGACAGTATCTTTTGATTTGGGGTCTAATTTTGATACAGGCATATACGGTGTGATACTGGGCATGAGCATTACCAATTTTGGTCCGGAAGTGCAGTACAATGGGGAATCTTTGCATATTACAGTACCGGATACGATAGATGTAGATGAACGGGTGAGTAAGATCACAGATAAGTTTCCATTGCCTCTTGTTTTCCGGCTGGGTATAGAGAATGAGGTTATGGGCCCGAACAGTGTATTTATGAAGAATTCGGTTCACAGTTTGCGTGTGAGCATAGACGGTATTAAGCCCAGTGATTACAATGTATATGGCGGCATAGGCTTGGAGTATGGATGGCAGGAAGTGGCATTTGTGCGTGGAGGCATGCATTTAAACCATGATACAGCGGGTTTGAGTCTGGGCGGTGGTTTAAATCTTAGGCTGGGCAGGATGGCACTTGCGGTGGATTATGCTTTTGTGGATTATGATGTACTAAATATCACCCACCAAGTAGCAATTGGGATTGAGTTTTAACTTATTTACCTTCAGAACCCTTAAAATGATTAATAAAAACATAATTCAGAGAAAAAGGCAGGAAAATATGAGGTTAGTTAAAATTGCCGTACTAATTATCTTGGGCCTTGTTGCTGCACAGGCTAAGGTAATTAAGAAGAATAATAAAATTGTAAAATCCGATATCATTACAACTAAAATGCCTGCCCGAGTTGAACCTGCTATTGAATTATCCAACCGCAATGTTAGACCCTTTACACCTTTACATAATGGCTACCGAGATTTTCCGCCGGTGCTTTTAACAGAACATTTTAGATCTGTCCAGGTAGCCAATTCCTTTAATGGATATGGTTTGATATCCGGCAATACAAATCCCATAGCTTACCAGCCTGATAAATTAAACTATGATGATGAATATGGAGCAGTTTTCGCAGTTTTTCGTATGTTTGTTCCAGATGATGAAACTATGACTGGATACATTGGTGTCTCCTTATCTATGAATGGTTTAGATTGGACTACATCACCCACACCATTGAATAGCCAGGTCTGGAGTGGTCAAGCATTAAATGGTGGACGTTATCCGAGCGCGGTCATGTCCCTTGAAGGTAGGCCTACCGCGGTATGGAATGAATACACCGGTGATATAGCTTGTTATGGAGATGCATTCCCGGATGATCCAAGCTATGATACCGGTGGAAGGGCGCTCTATTTATATGATCAATTACAAGAAGATCCATATATTTTTGATCCTGAAGGAGCTGTCTTTAATGCTTTACCGCCTCAGGATTTAATGCCCTTTAATTTACTTAATAACGGTTGCTATGCCGATGACGCTCCCATAGACCTGTGGATAGCAAATGCTTTTATGGTAGATGCACCCAATACCCCGGTTATGTTGGCCATGTTTCAGCAAGGATTAGGTAACGACAAGTATTATTTATTTTATAATAACCCATCCAGCAGTAATAATTACTCTTTTGGGCTATTAAACCCTTCATTAAGTCTTATGTTTGATCCTGGTTGGCTTGATGCAGCAGGGGATTCATTATTTAGTGATGGTACCACTGGTGGCCCGGATTTTCATATTAATTCTGATGGGGTCGGATATATGGTTCAGAGGGCCTACAACAATCTATCCGAGACTGATGACCCAACTGAAGCAACTTTATTTTTTAGAAAAACAGAAAATTATGGTGTGACTTGGAGTGGTGATGCAGATGATACAGGGCCTTCTGGAGTTTACGGGGATAAATATTTTTATATCAGTGATTCAATCATGGCGCGACTTTCAGATTCTCTTTATACTGCCTGGGAAGACAATGAAGATACCACCCAGCTCTGGAAATCAGATTCAATATATTTTTATGATGATCCTAGGCCATTTATCCCCGCACCCGGTTTTTTTCTTTGGTATGATTATGATGTTCGTACGGATATGGATGGCGGACTTCATGTATCTATTGCAACCTGGAATTATTTATGTCCTGATTCTTCCTATACTGATTCAGCGGGCAATTACATAGAAAATGGATGTTTAGACTTAGATAATAATGGGATGGCAGATTCCTTATATTGGGAATACCGTTATGGCAGTGTTGGAATGGTGCATTTTTATTTTCCTGAACCCATAGAAAATCCAAATAATGCCCATGCTGCGCTTGTACATGATATGTCTGAAACTTATTCAGCTGATTGGGTGGATTATATGCAATTATCAACAGGGACTTATGGATCCCAGCAATATTTTTTCCCAAGTATCACCATGAGTGCAGATGATGATAGTGATGTAATATGGTATACAGGATCGGCCGGAACAAGATTCTTTTACAATGCAGATTCATCACTATGGATTCCAGGCGATGTAGACCTATTTCTTTCTCGATCCACTGATAATGGTATTACCTGGTCAGAAGTTGAAAATGTTTCAAACACTGCTGGTACGATTCAGCAAAGATTGGTTGAAATAGGGGCTCATATGTCTGACAAGGCAACAGATAATGATGTGTATATTTTATACCAGATGCCAGATTTCAATCAGCCAATGTATGGTGATGGAATTATGTCGCAGTATGAAGAATATTTAATGTCGGTCCATGCTGGGTATTATAATACTGAAGTACTTAGCATTGATGGTGAACATACTTTCCAGCCTGTGAAATTCACACTAAAACAAAATTATCCTAATCCTTTCAATCCCGTGACAAAGATCCAGTATAATCTGATGCAAACCGGAGATGTGCGATTGGATTTATATGATATTCGAGGTGCAAAGTTAAAAACGCTTATCCATGAACGAAAACCAGCCGGTGCGAATGAATATGTACTGGATGGTTCCACACTAGCAAGTGGTGTTTATTTTTATACTCTAGATTTTGATGGAACATCCATTACACGAAAAATGGTTTTAATGAAGTAGATCAGGTTTGCATTATCAATAATTATTTTAAAGGGCAGTTTTTGAGTAATATTTGGAACATGTCCGTATTAATAGATGAAAAAAGGAAAGATTAGAATGCGGGTTATTATATTATTAACGTTGCTGATGTCATTGGTTTACAGCCGGGAATGGGGCTATGAATTTAGACAACGGCATTTAATCAGGGATACCTATATTTCCGAGAACGGGCAACCGGCAATGCCGTCAATGCGCAGTACAAATAATACACGCAATGATACAACTACAATCTGGTTTAATGATCTGGAAGGCGATATTCTTAGCGAAGGTTGGGTGCTAGATAGTGGATGGGTAAAAACGGAAGACCAGAACTGGAGTCCAACCCACAGTTTAAACTTCGATGATGACTTTTCAGATGGATATCAAATGGTTGTGTCTCCGCTGATTGATTTACCTAACGTTGAAGCTAATGAGCTTTTAAAATACACCTTTGCTGTCCGTGCTGATTTGCCAGATTTCGATGGGGATGGAGATAATTATTTAGAAGATTATTATTTTTCTCTGATTGGAGATTCTAGCGATGCGGTTCCGCAACCTCATTTCCATCCTAGTGATAATGGAGCCTATGAAGGTAATTCTTGGTGGTGTGCAGATGAGTCCATAGGAGGCTATGATAACGAATGGATACAATATCTTGATACTCCGCCAGTCTCTATTCCTTCCGATCAATTTATTTTAAAGGCACAAATGCAGTGGAGTATCGAAAGCCCGTTAACTGCTTCTGGCGCAGTGGATGATTATCCTTGTTTGGATGGTTGGGATGCCGCCAATGTACGTATTTCAATTGATGGTGGTACTTCATGGTCACTGCTTACAGCTACTTCAGCCGCAGATTCTTACCATTTTGATTATGGCTATGGTTGGATCTGGAATGATGAAGACTATGCCTGTGATGAACCGTTGTCAAACCTATCTGCTGGCTGGGCAAGTACACAAACGTCATCAACTGCACCTGTGGAAGACGTAGATTGGCATGAGGTCACCTTTGATCTTAGTAACTATTCAGGGGAAGAAGTGATTGTGCGTTTTGCCTTCGGTTCTGATCCTGGTCTATCAACGGCTGATGGTGACCCGGTAGACGGTTTTCGCGTCGATAATATCGAAATTGTAGAAATTTCAGGAGGGTTTGACCCCATATTTTTTGATGATGCAGATAACGAAATACATATGATCCCCGGCTATGAAGAAACCGAAACAGGTTTAGATCTTTATTACGGATTTTATGATTATGGAGATGTAACCCGGCCCGGAAGTTCTGAGTGGGAAATATATGAACCAGGTGATGCATTTAATAACAATGTCCAGATGGATCTTACTGCCTGGGCAGGCGAGAGTATCCATATGGTTTTTATAGCAAGGACTGATGACAATAATGATACAGGAGAAGATGGATCAGGGTTATTCATAGATGATATTCATATTTGGAAGGTAGAAGTAATTGATATTCCGCAACCTATGAACTTACAGGCAGAAGCAGAAGATAACTCCATAACAGTGACATGGGAAGCTCCGCCTGGTGGCTCCTATGATAATGCTGGAATCACTTATAATGATGGAAATTTTGAAAGCGGTGTATCCATGACTCAAGGAACGGCAGTTATGGGTACTCTGTTTAGTATGCCCTATGGTGTTGATTCTGTAATCGTTCACTCGGTTGAAGTTTTTGGTGGCGGTGGAGGAAATAGCCGTATAACAGGATATTCAGTTACACTGGGAATGCCTGATGATATTCCAACAAATTCGGTTGCGATAACTACAACAGTTGATACCTGGGCTGAAACTAATTTAAACTGGGGTTTTTCCGGGAGTTTTATGATTGGTGTAGAAATAGATACTTCCGTTGCCATATCTATCGATACGGATAATGCACCAAGCTCTCATTCCTACGCTTATTTTGGGGGATGGGAACCATGGTCAGAGTTTGTGGCTGGAACAACATTGGATGATGGTGAATTTGGTATTAGGGCAACTGTCTCAACAATCGGTGAGGGCTTAACACCAACATTCAATGTATACCGCAGTGTCTCTGGAAGTGACTTCAATTTGCTGTTTAATAGTTCCGGCCTTACAGATACTGAATTCACAGATAATTTCAATATCCAGTATGGTACAGAATATTGTTATAAAGTTTCTGCAATCTATGATGGAGAAGAAGGAAACCTTGTAGGTCCAGTTTGCATTACACCAGAAACGAATACGACCTATGAAATATTTCACGATGATGGTACTGCCGAAGGAAGTACCAGTGGATTTTTTCAAACGGGTAATAGGTTCGCAGTTAAGTTTACGCCAACAAATTATCCAGTCCGAGTCTATAGTGCAAATGTGTATAGACAAAGTGAAACTTACGGTACTGCAAAACTCATTGTTTATAGTGATAACAATGGTCAGCCCGATTCACTTCTCAAGCAATTACTTAATGTGAACTTGTCTCCAGGCTGGTCAGAAATAAGCATGTTTGATTATGGTATCGATATTGAAGATGGCAGTTTTTATATTGCTATAGAAGATGTATTTACATCTTCATCTATTGGTATTGATACAGATAATTCTGCCAATGATAGTTATGCTTACTATGGGAGTACTACTGGTTGGGAATCCTTTGGGCTGTCAGCCCCTGGTGCATTGATGATACGGGCAGAAGTAGATTCTGCTGCCCATTTAAATTTGGATGAAAAATCAGATGATTTTATACCATTGTCATTTGATTTAAAACAAAATTATCCTAACCCTTTCAATCCTATAACCACTATTGAATTTTCTATGTTAGAAGCTTCCCGAGCCCGTTTATCTATATTTGATATGTTAGGAAGGGAAGTAAAAGTCCTGTTGGACGATAATTTAATGGCCGGGAACTACAAGTATAGCCTGCATGGTGGTGATTTGCCATCAGGATTGTACTTTTACCAGTTAAATGTATTTGGAAATGGAACTATGGTCTACTCGGATAAAAGGAAACTTGTGCTTTTGAAATAGTTTGGATATTATCCTTAGAAAAGAATAAGAATGAAAAAATATTGGCATACCATCTTTCTATTGTATATCGCCGGCTCTTTATCTGCTCAAGATAAAATCAGTGACCCACTGTACCCGGATAATAAATTAAGAAAACGGTGCGGCATGCCTAACCCGCCTTCTGAAACAGTATTACAATCTATGGCTGATGTGGACAACTGGCTTACTTCCCGGAGCCAAAGGGAAACTGAGACTCATGTACTGGTTGCATTTCATGTAATTCATTCTTCCACAAATACGGGCAATATCAGTTTTGCCACTATACAGGGTGGGATCGATAAACTTAACCTTCGTTATAATGAGCACAGTATTTACTTTACACTGGACACCATTAATCGAGTTGAAAATAACACCTGGTTTACTCTACCTGATGGGGATCTCTGGGGAGACATAGAAGAAGAAATGCGTCAATCTACGGTTATTGATCCGGTCCATTATTATAATATCTGGTCCTGTGATATGTCAAATACAGATGCTGCTGGCTGGAATTATTTCCCAGATTGGAATCCGGAAGATAGTTACTGGCAGGGTACAACAGTTGATTATCGATATGTAGGATATTCCCATGAAACACTTTCCCATGAAGCAGGGCATTATTTTAGATTATACCATACTTTTCAAGGAGGGTGTACTCCCCCAGGAGATGGTGTGGATGACACTCCTTACCAGGATGATAATGATTCTTATCCGTGCGATGAGAGTACGGACTCATGTCCAAATCAGCTAGGCAATGATCCCGTACACAACATAATGAATTATACAAGTGATAACTGCAGAGATGAGTTTTCGCTAGGACAGAAAGATAGAATGCATGCTACGATAGCACAATATCACCCAGGTCTTTTGGAGAACAATTTCTTCTACCCAAATCTTGAAGTAAATGGAGTTTACGTGTTAGCTGATACTGATGGCGATGGAAATTTTAACCCTGGTGAAACAACCAGAGCTAAAATTTCTCTAGCCAATACCTGGGGCGGTGATGCGGTAAATGTTATTGCTACATTATCTTGCGAGGATCCAAGAATCACCATTCTGGATAACACTATTGAGTTTACTAATCCGATCTCACCAGGGAACTCTGCATTTACGTTTGATTATTTTTTATTAATTGCTGATACCAATGCTTTACCGGGTAGTATCTCAGCCAATGTTTTTATTAGTGCAGGAGAAGGTGACTATCTATATGAAATAGATGAAGAAATCACAATTGATCTAACCTTGGCGCAATCAGGATTCCCCTATGCTGCTGGTATTGTTAAATCATCACCTCTGATTATGGACACTGATAATGATGGGGTAAAAGAAATTTATTTCGGAGGATTAGATAATAAGTTACACGGTATTTCTCCAGAAGGTGAATCGTTACCGGGTTTCCCTATTGAAACCGGGAATAATATACAATCGAGCCCGGCTGCGGCTGATGTGGATTTGGATGGTGATATTGAAATTGTATTTGGTTCTAAAGATCAGAATTTGTATATAATAAATTCAGATGGAAGTCAGCAGTCAGTGTATAACCAAACAGGATATATTTTAGGTGCCCCTGTATTGTCAGACTTGGATGGTGATCTAGATTTAGAAGTAGTATTTAGCACACAAGATGGGTCCGGAGGACAGATTTTTGCCATTCATCATGATGGGGAAGATGTAACAGGTTTTCCTGTGAATATTCAGGAAAGAATTCTAGTTGGTACTGCAGTACATGATCTAGAAAATGATGGAATCAAAGATATCGTTGCAGTTACCTGGGGAAATAATATTTGGGCGATTGATGCTTTTGGCACTGTCAAAGCAGGCTTTCCTTTTGAGACAACAAAGAGATTTAACGCTACACCAACTATCGCTGATGTGGATAATGATGGAGATTATGAAATTATTGCTGGAAATGATGGTGGCGATTTATTTGTGCTTCAGCATGATGGCTCCATTCACAGCCAATTTTCTACTGGTGACGATATTAGATCCGGTATATCTGTAGCTGACATAGATCAGAATGATAGTATAGAATTGATTATTGTTGGCTATGATGATTACCTGCATGTATGGGATCCTGTTGCAAATACAGAGTTAACCGGATGGCCTGTTGACCTTGGCCATAATTCAGTCTCTGCACCAGTATTAGCTGATCTGGATAATGATGGCCATTTAGAGATTATTACTGCTTCAAAAGACGGGAAGATATATGCCTTTAATGGAGATGGTTCTGTAATAAATAACTTTCCAGTTTCAACAGGTTTATCCATCGATGCAGCTCCAGCGGTCAATGATATTGATAGTGATGGTGATCTTGAATTGCTGATCGGTACATCCAGTGGATTAGTAGTCATTGATTTTAAATCACCTGCAGGAAATTTAGTATCCTGGAAAATGCATCGGGGTAATTCAAAGAGAACAGGTGTTTATTATTTACCGGATTTAATGTCTGTTGGATCTAAAGGTGGATCTGTTGCAGAATCTTTTGCGGTAAGCCATAATTTTCCAAACCCATTCAATCCTATCACCACATTCCGGGTGACTATAGCTGAAAAAAGCAAAATAGATGTGAGTGTATATGATGTGTCTGGGCGTTTAATTAATAGGTTGATTAATCAAAATGTGGATGCGGGTATACATACTTTTCGCTGGGATGGTCGCAACCAGGGAGGGCAATTTGTACCGACCGGTGTATACTTTTTACAGATTATATCAGGTGATAATCAGCATCTGCAAAAAATGGCCTTGATCAAATAAGCAGGGCATTGCGGATTTGTAAGAATGATGAGTAAATTCCTTAGTGTATTCGTGGAGAGTAACAAGAATGAAAAGATCAATTAGTATTATTATCAGCGGCTTGCTGTTGTCAGTAGCCTGGGCTGAATTGGATTGTACTGCAGACTCTTCTTATCATATTGATACACGTACCATGCTTCCTGATGGCAGTCCAAATCCAACCTATGGGCAAGAAATTGCAACCGGGCTATGTTCTTGTATAGGTTTTGTAGATGGTACACAGGTTAATGGTAGTGAAGTAACCTTTACCGTACGTATTGTGGATCATGAACCCATCAGAGGGATAGAGCTGGATATTTACCATGATGCTGCTGAACTGGAATTTTCTGGTTATGCTAAAGGAAGTAAACTAGAAAATGTTACTGATGATTCAGGTACCACCAGGCAAATGACTCTTCTAACAAATTATTTGGAAGACCATTTAAAAGTTTTGGCATACAGTACAGCCCGTGCTCGCACTGAAGGGAATGGAGAAGAGGGTGACCTTTTTCATATCACATATACACTTGTTGATGGTGCATCTCTTCCAGAGCAGGTTACATTTTACTTCGGTACTGCCAATATTCCCGGTACTTCCATGAATCCTGAACTCTTAAATGTTGTTTGTGATTATCCTGATGTTAATAATCCTGCTGTTGTATCTACTGCAACAGTTTCTGCGGATGTTGAGCAGGTTATTCCAGATGTATTTGCCCTAAAACAGAATTATCCAAATCCATTTAATCCTAGTACCCAGATCAGTATTGATGTTCCTGCCGGATCAGAGTTTGTCGCTCTTAATATTTACAATCTCCTAGGGCAGAATGTGAAAACATTAGTCAATAAAGAACTTTCTCCAGGGCAATATACCTTTGAATGGGATGCCACTGATGGAATGGGTTTTCCTGTTGCTTCTGGAATTTATTTTTATGAACTCAGAAGTGAGTCCTTTATATCTAGAAAGAAAATGCTTCTGATTAGATAGACTTTTTTCTACATGTAACTTTATATTAAATTCCCCTGTCTTCGGACAGGGGAATTTTTTTATGCGGATCCTAATCAATATAAGCATGGTATCTATGCTGGCCTTACCACTATCTGGGCAACAGCAGTATAGAACTATCTACGATATTAAGGATGAATGGGGGGATTATACCAATTTTCAAAGAGATGAGATGGTTTCTTTTTGTGATTTTCTGTTTAAGGAAAAACATTACGAGCGTTGCCTTCTGACCTCTTTCCAATTCTTATATAGATTTCCCAATGATCCATTGCGTCCTGCTATACTATTTTACATTGCTCGTTGTTATGAAGGACTGGAAAATTATAAGCTTTCACACAGATATTATCAGCAGGTCATAAGTCTGGAAAGTGAAAATAGCAATTTATATAAGGCATCAATATATAGAGATATCTATATTGATCTTCTTTCAGGAAATTCAAAAAAAATAATATTGGCTACCAAAGGTACTAATGATCCTTATTTACTTACCTTCCAGGGATACGCATTTTTGAAGCAACTGCGATGGGAAGAAGCACGTACAGCTTTTATTTCTGCCCAACAAAATTTTAATCACTCCCATTACAATGAATTAATGGTACCTTTGTTTCAGATTATAGAGAATGTTCAGACTGTGCGTACCCATAATAAGTATTTGGTAGCAGCAATTGGTTTATTTATTCCAGGTGGAGGACAGTTTATGCTAAAAGATGTAAATAAAGGACAGGGTATTTTGGCAAGTGCGGGACTACTTGTCTTGGCCTATAACTGGTCGAAAACAAAAACCATTTCAGGTTCCAACCGGCTTATGAGACATCCAAGCCTCTCCATTCCGTCTTTTAAAAATTTTAATGAAGGCGAGTCTGATTATGATCTGAAAAATAATGATCACTTGCCATCATCGGTTAATTCATCTTCATCCCAATTAAAATATACTTTACCACCGTTGATACTTGCGCTAGGAGTCTATGCCGGAGGTTTCTGGAAGTCCTTTGTAGATACAAAGGACAAAAACAGGAAATTAGTGGAATATTACACTCTGGACCGTATTTCTGAAATAACACCGGAGCGTTTTTTGGATTTTCCCGAACCAAAATTGATTAAAAACAACTGAACACAATTTATAACAAACTTTTATTCGTTTAATAATAGTTGCCCCCTTAATCTCCGTCGGGTAATTTCGCTGGCTTTAAACAGCACGATTTTTGAAAATTAGGTATGCGACGAGTCTTAACGTCGATTCCGGCCAGAATGACAAACAAACTAAACATACAATGGAGAGTTTGATCCTGGCTCAGGACGAACGCTGGCGGCGTGCTT
>CAJWLO010000054.1 GCA_913043235.1 uncultured Fidelibacterota bacterium | reverse complement strand
CTCTCGTGGAGAAACTGGAGGAACACCTCTGTGACGACTTAGCCACACCCCAGGCACTGGCTGTGTTACATAACCTTGCGGGAAAAGCCAATAAAGCTGACTCACCTGAAAACAAACTGTCTCTTCAGCACGCGCTCCGCAAGGGGGGCCACTTGCTCGGTTTGCTGGGTACAGATGCTGAGAGCTGGTTTAAGTCTCAGCCTTCCCAGGAAGATAAACAGGGACTAAGCACGGTAGAAATTGAAGCTCTTATTGAAGAGCGGCTACAAGCGCGAAAAGACAAAAACTTTGCCCGCTCAGACGAAATACGCGACCAATTGAAAGAAAACGGTATTTCCCTGGAGGACTCCAGGGAAGGCACACGCTGGTCACGCCGTTAAAAATACTGCGGAGAAGAACCACTCTCACCCCCTCATGGCTGGGGGATATAGCCTCCTTCAACCCCTTTGGTCACCAGGCTAACCGCGTCATGCGCGTGCAGGCTTTCCATATGGTTCACCTTGACCCAAAAATCAGAATACTCGCTCCTGGTATTCAATTCTTTCTGAATTCTTCTGTCCAGTCTTATACCACCTAGTCCATAATCCATCTGGTTTCCCATCCTTATGAGTTTCTTCCTGTTTCTTCTGTCCATTTTCATACCAAAAAGAAAATAATCCGTCTTTTTTTCCATCCTTGAAAGTTCCTTCCTGTCTTTTCTGTCCATTTTCAAACCATTCATGACATAATCCAACTAGTTTCCCATCCTTATAATTTAGGTCTTCTTCTTTTTTTCCAGTACTATGATAATATGTCTTCCATCTATCTTGTCTTTTCCCATTACGTATATAACCTATATAAACTTTTTTATAAGGTTTAGATTCCCCAAAATAACTATAAACCTTACCCGTAATAGGTTCATCTCTAAACTTTATAGTCCATAATCCATTATCCATTTCTATGAGGTCATTATGATTGTATTCTTGTTGACAAAACCCAACTGAAAGAATTAGTAGTGATATTATTAAATAGTTTTTCATCACAAACGAAATTTACATACAATCACTCTATAAAATAAAAAACCCCATGGTGGGTGGGGTTTATATAATTTGATCAATCACCCATCAATACTCACTCAACCGTTACTGACTTTGCAAGATTTCTCGGCATATCTACATCACAACCGCGTAAAACAGCTAAATGATATGCGAGCAACTGCAATGGAATCGTGGCCAAAATGGGGAATGTACGGGGATGGGAAACAGAAACTTCAATCAAATGGTCAGACAGAGCTTCCAAATCTGAGGTAATTCGATCTGTAAAAGTAATAATTTTCCCTTTCCGTGCTTTGACTTCCTGGATATTGGATAAAACTTTCTCATATGTCTGATCATGTGGCGCTAAAAATACAACGGGCATTTTATCATCAATGAGTGCGATCGGACCATGTTTTATCTCTGCTGCAGGATATCCTTCTGCATGAATATATGAGATTTCCTTTAATTTCAGAGCACCTTCCAATGCCACCGGGAAATTCGCACCGCGACCCAAGTATAAATAATTATCAGCGTCAACAGTTTCTTCCGCTACCTTTAATATTTGATCGGATATATTCAAAATATCGTGGACCCGGTCTCCCAAATCATGAAGGGCATGGGATAATTCTATACCGTCCTTCTTGGAATATCCATTCTTCCGTCCCAAATATAAGGCCAGCATATAGAGCACTGATAACTGTGCAGTAAACGCCTTTGTAGAAGCAACCCCAATTTCCGGTCCAGCATGCGTATAAATACCGCAATCTGTTTCCCTAGAAATGGAACTTCCAACTACATTACAGATTCCAAATGTTAAACACGCTCTCTCTTTTGCTTTTTGTATGGCTGCTAAGGTATCGGCTGTTTCTCCTGATTGAGATATAGCGATCACGACTGATCGGCTGTCAATGACAAGTTCGCGATATCGAAATTCTGAGGCGTATTCTACATGAACAGGAATACCGGCAAATTCTTCCAAAATATATTTGCCAACCAAGCCGGCATGCCAAGATGTCCCGCAAGCAGTAATATAATAATGACGAGCCCTTTCAATCCGAAGCAAATGGTCCTGAATCCCACCTAAGTGAACCGTCCCTTCATCCAGAATGAGACGACCGCGCATGGTATCAACAATGGTTTGTTCTTGTTCATATATTTCCTTGAGCATATAATGGGGGAAATTCCCTTTTTCAATTTCGTCAAGGGTTAAAGTAATCTGTGAAATTTTCTTATCTACCTTCTGATTATTTTCTAACTTTCTGATCTGATAGCCATCGTCCCCAACAGTTAAGATTTCGCCCTCTTCCAGATAAATAACATTTCGTGTATACTCCACTAAAGGAGATGCATCACTGGCAAGGAAATATTCTCCGTTGCCAACACCGAGCACAAGGGGACTACCCAGCCGTGCAGCAATTATCTGATTCGGTTCATCCGAACACATAATAACAACACCATAAGTGCCAATCACTTTTTGCAACGCAATAATGACTGCTTGTTCGAATGTTGTTTTTTCTTCATGGTAGATAGCTGAAATTAATTGGACCAAGACTTCTGTATCTGTCTGCGTCTGAAATCCAATTCCCTTCTTTTCCAGCAATTTTTTTAGTACTGTATAATTCTCAATAATCCCATTATGGATCAAAGTGAATTTTCCAGTATAATCGGTGTGTGGGTGAGCATTCAAATCAGAAGGCTCACCATGGGTTGCCCACCGTGTATGACCAATTCCAACGGTACCGGATATTGATGAATCTTTGACAAGGGATTCTAGGTCTCTCACTTTTCCGGCTTTTTTGGTCACCGTGAAAGATCCGTTTCCCATAATCGCAATCCCGGCAGAATCATAACCTCGATATTCCAGTCGTTTCAAACCCTTGATGAGTAATTGAACAGCATTTTTATTCCCAAAATAGCCTACAATACCACACATAATTTTAAAGAATGGTCAAAGGTTTATAATTATTAAAAGAATTTTCTATATATTCCATAACCTTCACTAATGTTAGAACTTTTTAATTTTCAGGAAGAATTGCTTTTTAGCGATAATAAATAATTGTAAAATAAAAACCATTCATTATTCCCATTCAATGGTTCCTGGAGGTTTGGATGTTATATCATATACCACCCGATTTATACCCCTAACAAAATTCACAATTCGATTAGAGATTTTTGTCAATGTGTCCGGTGGCATACGGTACCAATCTGCTGTCATACCATCTGTACTACTTACAGCACGAATGCCCAGAAGATTCTCGTAGGTACGCTGATCACCCATGACGCCCACTGTTTGCACTGGAATCAAGACAGAGAAAGCCTGCCAAATCTCATTATATAAATTATCCTCGTGCAAGATATCTATATAAATCTGGTCCGCTTTTTGCAAAATTCGTATTCTCTCTTTTGTCACTTCACCAATAATTCTAACACCTAGCCCCGGGCCTGGGAAAGGGTGTCGCTCGATCAACGATAGGGGCAATCCTAATTCCTTACCGACATTGCGGACCTCATCCTTGAATAATTCTCTCAACGGCTCCACCAATTCAAATTCCATATCTTCTGGAAGTCCACCCACGTTATGGTGACTTTTTATAACTTGTGCTGTCTGACCTTTGCTAACACCACTTTCAATCACGTCTGGATATAACGTTCCCTGAGCTAAAAATGCTATTTCTCCCATTTCCCCAGCAATCCGATCAAAAGAATAAATGAATTGGTTTCCAATTATTTTTCTTTTTTTTTCCGGGTCAATTTCGCCTTTTAATTTGGATAAAAACAATTCTGATTCGTCAAATTTGTGTATATTGATACCCAATCCTTCACTGAGACTATTAACGCATTCCTTAGCTTCATCTTTTCGCATGAGACCATGATCAATCAATACAGCAGTGGATTGGTCCCCGATGGCTTTATGAAATAATGCCGCCACAACGGATGAATCTACACCGCCACTGACCCCCACAAGCACTTTGCCGTCGCCGACCTGTTTTTGGATTAACTCTATCTGTTCCTGGATAAAATTACCTACTGTCCAAGTAGGTGAACAATCAGCAATCTCAAAAAGAAAATTCTGGAGTATGATTTCGCCTTCTTTAGTATGGGCTACTTCGGGATGAAACTGAGTTGCAACTCGGGATTGGTCATCATTGGCCATTGCTGCTACAATATCATTTGTAGAATAAGCCAAAGTTTGCCATCCTTCAGGCAATTGTTTCACACGGTCTCCGTGACTCATCCAGACTTGCGAAGGTGATGAGATACCTGACAAAAGTCCTGATTTGTTTTCAGGTAATATTTCAGAAAAACCGTATTCTCCCTGACCAATCGACTCCACAACACCACCATGGTGCTGGGCCAATAAATGGAGGCCATAACAGATGCCCAATATAGGAAGATCACTTTCTAGTATGTCAGGATCTAAGTTTGGCGCATCTTCATCATAGACACTGCTGGGGCCTCCAGAAAGGATGATTGCCGCCGGCTGAGATTCCATAACAATGGAAATGGACGCTTCTGGTGAAAGGATTTGAGAATACACATTTTGTTCTCGGACACGTCTAGCAATTAGCTGAGTATACTGAGAACCAAAATCCAAAATGGCCACACCCTTTTTCTGAAAATCATTCACTGGAAAATATTTCTTCCAATTTCGTAAAATAGGATTCATCGGTCATATGAAAATGGATTGGAGTAATGCTTACATACCCATCTCGGACAGCTTTACTATCATAGTAAAATTTCTGATCATCATCAACAATTTTGCCTTTCATCCAATAATAATTCCTACCATGAGGATCTTTTCGCTGTTCAAATTCATCCTGAAAATACTGGTGCCCTTGGCGAGTAACCCTGATACCTTTAATTTTTTCTGGTAGGCAATAAGGTACATTTACATTCAAAAGTGTACCTATGGGTAAAGTATTATTCATTATATGAAGAACAACCTTAATAGCTACTTCTTTGGCGCCGCAAAATTTATCCTGATGAAAGGAATTTAAACTGATGGCTATGGAAGGGATCCCTAATATCGTTCCTTCCGTTGCCGCAGATACGGTTCCAGAATAAATAATATTATTGCCTAGATTGGCTCCCCGGTTAATACCGGAAATCAAAACATCAGGTTTTTTATCCATTAGAGATCTGATAGCAATTTTTACACAATCAGCAGGAGTTCCTGAAATAGCTAAACCTTTGAATCCGCCAGATCTCTTAATACCTTTCACTCGCAGGGGATCGGATAGTGTGATTGCATGACTAACGGAACTTTGCTCAGTATAAGGAGCAATCACATCAGTTTCTCCTATTTCTTGCATAGCTTCCCATAAGGCATAGATTCCTGGCGAAAATATGCCATCATCATTGGTTATAAGTATTTTCGGTTTTTTCAAAAAAGCAACTCTATCAGGAGACTTAATTTTTCTTTCATCTCACTGCGGTGAACAATGTGATCGATGAATCCTTTTTCCAATAAAAATTCAGACCGCTGGAATCCTTTTGGCAGATCTTGCCCAATAGTTTGTTTGATTACTCTCGGACCGGCGAATCCAATCAAGGCACCAGGCTCTGCCAATATAACATCCCCCAGCATTCCATAACTGGCTGTAACCCCACCTGTGGTAGGATCTGTCAGAATAGGAATGTACAATCCACCTTCCTTAGCGAATTTTGCCAGCCAAGTACTAGTTTTAGCCAACTGCATTAGGGAAATAGCCCCCTCCTGCATACGGGCTCCTCCGGAGGCACAAATCATTATCAGCGGTATTTTCTTTTCCCTAGCGTACTTAATGGCTCGGGATACAGTTTCCCCAACAACCGAGCCCATACTCCCGCCAATGAAGTTAAAATTCATGATACCTAGGATAATGTCCCTGCCATCCATCTTTCCTCGATAAATCTTAATGGCATCTTTCTCTCCTGTTTTGATATGGGCAGCCGTGATCTGGTCACTGTATCTCTTTACCGCCTTGAATTCAAGAAAGTCTTGAGGGGCCAGATCTGCAAATAGCCGATTTTCTGTGCCCTTATCCAATAACAGTCCTACGTAAATACTGTCTGATACGCGAAAATGATGCTGACAGTGGTGGCAGACAGAGAGGTTTTTTTCCATCTCCGGTCTATAAAGAACCTCACTGCAGGAAGGGCATTTATCCCATAGACCATCAGGAACAGATTTTTTTTCTCCATCCTTTACTTTTTTATCCTTACGTTGAAACCACGACATACTTAATATTTTATATTCTCCATGACTACAGCATTTTTTCTAAGACCGTAATATTTATTGCGGATTGCAATTTCCTTAAATTCCGCTTTTCGGTAAAGATTGATGGTGCAGAAATTACCTTCTTTTGCTTCTAAAAATACGGATGTTTTAGGCTGAATATTCTTTAAAAATATTTTACCAGTTTCCACCAAAAACCTTTGGATCCAAACGGAGCGTTAATCCCCTGGTTGAGCAAGTACATACGTTGGGAGCTGTATTGAGCCATAGAATAACCCATAATTTTATTCTCATCAATCATAACCCATATTTTGCGCTCTGATCTGAGTTTTAATTCTTAAGCCAGCACATCAGTAGACCAAAGGCCTTCTTCAAATACCTTCTCCTCTATATTTTTTATCTGGTATAAATCAATTAATCTACTAGGCCGAATATTCATTTTCCGATACCGACCTTGAAAGGGGCAATATAATCCGGTTCTAGGTCATATGGTTTATCAATAATCAATTGATCATATTTTTCACTGCCTAAAAGACCGACCCACCTAGCAGATGGTACTGCTGCTATAAAATCTAAATTCTTTGGTATGAAATCATCACATTTCCATTGAAACATCGTTGCTTTTTTGTCCAAATCATTCAAAAGATATTCCATATCAATTACTGTTGGTTTGGAAGCGGAATTCGGCAATTTATCCTTCCAGGAAAAATGCTGAAAAAAAATACGTCTTCCATGGGAAGGAACCAGACCTAGGGTCGGTTGATGCTTTGCAAGGCCAAAGGCCATGGCCTCTATTGTGGGTACCGCAAGAATAGGCAATCCTTGGGCAAAAGCAAACCCTTTTGCAAAACCCAGACCTATTCTAAGACCCGTGAAAGAACCAGGACCGATACCAACCGCCACAGCATTTATTGTTTTTATTTCCTCACCAGATTCATAAATAACAGATTCCACAAAAAGGGGTAGAATTTCTGCATGTTTCCTAGGTATTTCTTCCTCCTTCAATGCTAGGCAGTCCCGACCCTTGATAATGGCTGCACCGCAGATCGAGGATGATGTTTCCAAAGCCAAAATCAGGTGATCAGCCATCCAATTCCCAAGTTTCCAGCTCTATAGTCCTAGTCTCCGGTTCAGACTTTGAACGGTGGAATGTGATCATAATTGTTTCTTTCGGTAGAACTTCAGCTATGACATCCGCCCATTCAATTAATGTAACCGCATTCTGAGGTGCCAGATATCTTTCACCACCTATGTTGAAAAAATCATCAGCATGCTGTAGCCGGTAACAATCAACGTGAAATAGGTTATGGGGGGAACCATCATATTCAGAAATAAGTTTGAATGTGGGAGACCCTACATGTTCCTTAATCCCAAGCCCATTGGCAAAACCTTGTGAGAAGGTTGTTTTCCCGGAGCCGAGATTTCCCAAAAGACCAATTACGTGCCCTGCAGGAACAGATTTCGCTAATTCAACTGCAAATTCCTGAGTTTGCTCTACAGATCTGCAATTCCGAACCATACCACTAACGGGTCTTCATCACAGCTACCGGAACCATCATTTCTTCCATACTGATACCACCATGTTGGAACGAATTCTTGAATTTTGATAAAAATTTATGCACCTGGTTTGGATAGACGAAAAAGACATCATCCTTGGCAACCAGATAAGTGGGCTGAGGTCCAAATGCAGGTAGGCGGTATTCTGCAGGATCATGAATAACTAGAGCATTGCGATCCTTAGTGTTTAGGTTACGGCCATATTTGTATCTTACACCGCTAGAAGCATCTTTGTCAGCCGCTACCATCACATCTTTTTGAACACGGATACTACCATGGTCGCTAGTAATAATGACAGTAAAATCACTTTCACTTAATTTTTTCAGGACCTGTAACAACCATGATTGCTCCAGCCATGATTTCACAGCAACTCTGTAGCCTGTTTCATCCTGGACCATTTCTTTCAAAACATCGGTCTGGGAACTACGGTGAGCAAGCATATCCACAAAGTTTACTACTAGAGCAAGCATGTCTCTCTGTAAATAATCCTGGATATGATTATGAAATTTCTTACCTTCAGCCACTGCCCAGATCTTATGGTAATGCATGGTCTTATATCCCAAATTCATACGCTTAAGTTGGTCTTTTAAAAACTGTTTTTCTAATAGATTCAAGCTAGATGTATGTTCTATCATCAAGCTCGCTTGCTCCGGGTATTTTTTCACCATTTCATCAGGAAATAGACCACAGAAAATGGCATTCCTGGAATAGGGCGTCGCAGTGGGCAATAGAGAGAGTTTGTAATTTACGTTAACGTTAAATATAGACTCAAAAATGGGCATCAAAGATTGAAATTGATCATGACGCATGCAATCAACAACAATAAGACACACTTTTTCATTTTGCTCCAAACATGGTTTTACATATTGAGTAATCACATCTGGTGACATAGAAGGACGTTTTTCAGAATGAATCCAATCCCGGTAATATGATTCAACAAAAATAGCGAATTCACGATTGCAGGTTTGGATCTGGTCACCAAGGATCGTACCTAGGCCGGTATCTTTATATTTATCAAATTTGATTTGCCATTCCACCAAACGGTTGTAAAGGTCCCACCAGTCCAGTATGTCCATAGACTTTTCCAACCGGTATTCTATTTGTTGAAATTCCCTTAGATAATCGCTGGTAGCTTTTTCCTCACCCAGTTTAACTTTTTCTAATACCTGTTTGCAAGCCATGAAAATTTGACTAGGATTGACGGGCTTGATTAAGAATTGTGCAACCTGTCCAGTAATAGCTTCATCCATAAGCCATTCATCCTCAGTCTTAGTAATCATAATTATCGGTAGAGATGAATTGATTTTCCTTATTTCCGTCAGGGTCCCCAAACCATCCATACCAGGCATAGACTGATCCAGCAATACCAGTGCAAACGTATTATTCTGAACCAAAGCCACTGCATCCTGACCATTTGTGGCTTGCGTGATTTTATAACCTTTTTCCTCTAAAGAAAGAATATGAGGTTTCAAATGATGTATTTCATCATCAACCCAGAGTATGTGACCACGTGATTGTTCCATATCAGTTTTTTTAAATTATATTATTTACAAATTTCAAAGAATTAATTCCAGAATTTTTTATTTTGTTGCCATCGTCCATACACCATCCCAGTTTTTTCCAGGAGGGTTTTCCTTAAACAATTGACAGCGATTCATAAAAACTGTAGAAGGCGTTGTATTCCTGGATATGAAATGGTCTTCCATGATTTCTGTTTTAGTAAATTGCTGGATTGCTGCATCCCACTTCTGTTGAAAATATAAATCAATACCTTTTTCAAATTCTTTGATCAGATCCAGGTTCTTTTTTTCAACGGTTGCTTTTCTATCTACCAGTTCATAGACCTTTACAGGTACATTTTTCCCCTTCACCTGGGTAAAATCCACAAATCGGAAAATATAATCATCTTTCGCATTTTCATAAATCCCATGTCCAACAAAATTATAAATACCATATTGTTTCGCTGAAGATTCCAGGCGGGCTGCTAAATTTACCGTATCGCCCATCATTGTATAATTCATGCGCATCTCAGAACCCATATTTCCTGTAACCATTTTTCCGCAATTAAGACCGATTCTATGCCGCATAGAATAGACAATATCCGGCCAGTCTCCCTCTGCTTGCCATTTTTTCCGCAAATCTTCCAATTTTTCCTGCATGAGCAGGGACGCTTCACATGCTTTTTTCTCCTGATTTTCCACCGGCGCCGGAGCTCCGTAAAAAGCAACAATGGCATCACCAATATATTTATCCAGGGTACCCTCATTATCCAAGATCACCTTAGACATGACAGTTAAATATTCATTCATCAGAGCTACCATACGTTCCGGTTCCAGAACCTCCGAGAATGTGGAAAAGTTTTGAATATCAGAAAAGAATGCTGTGTGGTAGCCCATAACACCCCCGAGTTTCGGGGCTTGTTTTTCCTCATACATTTTATCCAGAACTTTCGGTGCAATATAGGTACCAAATGTTTCCCTCAGGAATTTTTTATCCTGCTGCTCATGAAGAAATTGAAAGATCATATTGCTGGCATAGGTAAAGATAATACCAGCCAGGGGAGCGACAATTGGCATTACATAGGTTTTCCCAGGTTGGGGCAGAGTAACCTGAAGTTGAGTGTACAGAGAATCATGTAATCCTGCAGGTAATATACTGGACAGGGATGCTTTTATTATCCACCATAGGTCGTTGGCAAACAATCCACAGGCAAAACCATAATATAAAACACATTCGCTCAGGATCACCACACCGGCCAGGATAGGATGGAGGGTAATTTTTGTAAGCAGTATGTATGCGATCGTACATAACAGGGTTATTAGCAGAAAATGTTCCAGGGGATAAAAAGATCTATCTGCCAGGATCCGAGTGATCTTACCCCCAAAAACATTCAAATAATTTTCATGAAGTATGGTTTGAATGGCATTGGCATGGGTTTCCATCCCCGGTGTCAGCTGGCTCAGACCCATATAATTATAAAAAGGTGTGGATTTTACATCGTGGATAACCTCCACATTTACCCCAAAGATCACAATTTTATTATAGAATGGAGACTGGGTAATGTCGAAATCATCACCCACGCCCATGAGTGCCATCATTTCTGCCCTTTCAGACTCATCTTTCATTGCCAAGATCCATTCTGGAATCTCCCCCGGAAGAAACTGACTCATCCAATCCATGTCTTCCGCAAGCTCAAATTCTTTCGTATCCAGAACCTGAGCCAGGGAAAACCGGGGAAATGTTCCCCAAGGTTTAATATCCTGATCGCCTGGCATCATATACCCGGACGGCGGTCCGTAATAATTAACCAGGAAATTATTTGTTTTTCCATAAGATTTAACCATCAAAGGATCAAATTCCCATTCATTGTCTGCTACATGAAACTCCGGAACAGTCTCATCAGGGATATTTAAAAATTCTTTCACACATTGCATTCCAAGAGAAAGGTAAGCTTTCCCCGGTTCATGG
The DNA here is from genome assembly GCA_913043235.1 of uncultured Fidelibacterota bacterium. Classification (GTDB taxonomy): domain Bacteria; phylum Fidelibacterota; class Marinisomatia; order Marinisomatales; family UBA1611; genus UBA2134. The sequence continues at coordinate 5,753 of CAJWLO010000054.1, read as the reverse complement.
TCCATATAACCAGCAATACTGTATTCTCTTGAAAAGCCATCTATATCCAGCATATCATTGATAAGCCCTGTGGCCGGGTTGGCTTCCATAAGCTCGGAGACCGGATAGGCGATATACTGCGGTGGAATACGAGAAGGCTCTCGCACCATTTTTACATCCATCACCACTTTTGTACCATTGGCTTGGGCTTTTTTGATCGATTCCGCCAGAAGTATATCTCCATGACCGGGCAGATACTGGCGAAAATCATCTGGCAGATTATTGCTTACGCTGCGTAAATACTCTGAGCGGGCATCTGGGGAATCAAACTGAATATCAAAGGCGATAACCTTGGCACCTGCCTTTGTGAGATTATCTACAGCAGCAGCCCAAATGTCTCCCCTTGGATAAGGCCAAGGAATTTTCTTTTCCTGAAGCAAACGCCAAGATTCATCATCTACTTCCACAAGCACCACATCCGTACCCAGATTGATGATTGTAGAATCGCTGGCCCTCCAACCAGTCAAAGGTCCCCGAACTGAATGAAAACGATAATCATAGGTTTTTAATTCTAAAAAATCAAATATACCGACCCAATGGAGGATAGAAGTAACAACAATCGCTCCTGCAGTTAACGACAGATCAACCATATGTTCTTTTAGGAATTCCTTAATGGTTTCCATCAGAAGCGATAACCCAATGTCATATAGAAACTTGAATTATTGATACTTAAATTTTCACCTGCATCATCAATTTTACCATTTTTGTCATTATCTAAACCATCACTGGTGTTACCATTTGCATAATTCATTCGCAGGGATCCATTAGCACTCAGGGTTAGGTTTTTGATAATATCCAATTCTGCGCCAAATTTCCCGCCGTAAAGCATAATAGCTGTATTATCTTTTTCACCGTTGGTCATATAATCAAAGCCACCTTTAAAACGCAAGTTGCTCTGCCAGTTAGGATAGATAAGATCAAACCATGGAAATGTAAAAAGCTTCAACTGCATTTCATACTGAGCGGTCATAGTCAAGGACATCCACAAACTCTCATTTTTGTAGACAATATTATTTTCTCCCATTACAGGCATATAAAGTTTTGTCATATTAGAAGAAAAAGAAGTGCTGAGATAATTTGTAAACCTTGTGGAAACCACAGCAGAATAGGATTTTGTATCCGATTTTTGGAACAGGTAATCTATTTTCCGATCTGATGTAATATTATCTTTATAGGTAATCGAATTCACATTAAAAGCAATCGTACTTGATGAATATTCCCCTGAAGTGGGGATATTGATAGATGCCATGGTATTCAATGCCTGGGAATTCTCTCGATTATCAGCAAGAACATTTCCATAGCTATCTGAGACCAAGCTGTCAATGCCATTACTCTGGTTAATGGATTGCAGATTGAAGATTAGTGATACTGCTCCGGGTCCTGGAACCAGTGTGGTATTAAATACCAGAGTCTTAGTTTGAAGGGGATTGGCCACTGTTTCACTTAAATTATTATCTTTATATTTATATCCCACTGCAACCATCAGTCTACGGCCCAATGCAGATACACGATCATTAAAAATAAATTCTCGTACATTATTGGTTAAATATGGGTTACCCATACTCTTATATTCCGGTCCTATCTGCCTGTATTCTATCAATAAATTGTTGAATGAATAACTTCCTTTAACGCGTAGGTTAAATGCTGAAGATGGCATATTGATGATCGCTCTAAATTTGTTTTTTTGAAAAGCAATTGGATCCAGAGGTACTAAGGGTACCATATACAGAGGGTTTATAGTAATAATATTTTCATAATCTGCTGGTTCGGGGAAATCTTTGATGGGTATATTCATAAGTGAATCATTATCTAAGGAGTCCAATAGTACATCCGCATCTTCCAGAGATAAAGAACCATCCCATATATTGGTATTGGTCCAACTCATATTCCAAGCCATTTGAAACAGTAGTTTGCGGTTATCAAGAGCTTTTTCGAAGTCAAAACCAAATACTATATTTTCCACAGGGGTTCCATCATTCCAGTTTTTTTCTGGTATGATGATCGAATCACCTAATGCTGTTGCAAGCTGACTAAATAACGAATATGAATAATCTCCCGCAGGAATTGAATCCAGTGTTGAATCCACTGCAAATGTACTTGTACCAGGCACACTCCTCTTAATCTCACTGAAATCATCCTTGACCCTCAAGAAATGAACACCCGCCTTTATTGATTTAAACGCTTTTAGAGATAGTCTGGTCGCCACTATATCTCGAGGAAATGTATACCCAGTCCTGGTTAAACTATAGATGGTTTTCAACACACTTCCAGAAGAATCAGTTTTCGTATCATTCTCAATGATTTTCAAAGCACCATCTTTCTTATTCTTGAATTGAACCCCACGGTTCAATTCACCATTGACATATTGTACCTCTAAATAAGGCAGATCAAAATTTATGTGTTGACCTCGGACACGTTTCCCATCTAGTAAATATGTCGACAGGGCGGGATAAATATCCCCATACTCCAGTTTAAGATAGTCAGCCACCTGAAGTGTTAATGCCTCACGGTTCAATGGCTGCATGTATGGGGACTCGCGGCTAGATTTTCGAATTGAATAACGGGCTTTTACCCAACTGAGTTCACCATCGAACTTGGCATTATACTCATTTTCAGCCAGAGTTATTCCAGAAGCAGTATTGATTGAATTTTTCCCATTGAAGGAGCCTTTATATTTGAATGCTTCCGCCATATTAACCATGCCTTTGTTTACATTAAAGGACCATTCAACAGGAGTAACATCCAGACCGAAGGATGTTTTGAAATAAATTTGTACTTTATGTAGACCAGGATTTAATTCTTGTTCAGGAACAAGGGATAGAACATCGCCTGCAATTATGGTAATCGCAGTAACATCCTTACTATCTAGAAATATCTGATAATTCCCTTGATCTATGGTTGGGGCATTAAACAGGGATAAAGAAATAACGATTTCATCTGGCCGATTTAGTGAACCAGCTTCCGGTGACAATATCAATATATCTGCATCCACAAAATCACCAGTATCAATTTTTTTCTTGTTTTTTATTTCTATATCCATATCTCCACGAACAGCAAATTGAATTGGATTTGCAAATGGATTTTCATCGAATGGTACCGCTATCTGGCCACTATCCATTTTCTGCAAAACTGCTGCATATTCCAGTCCCGGCTCCACCACACGGAAACCGGGTATTATTCCTACCCATGATCCAGCACTGTACTCCATCGGTATTTCCTGATAACTTATCTCACCTTGTTCACGGAAAAAAAGCATTCCCGATAAAACCGGTTCATCCTGAGTTAAAAGGATCACAATTTCCACATCTTTCCCCTTTTTCACATTTGTAGGCGGAACATGCAAGTAAGATTCCATGGATTGCGGGAATAATTTTGGACCAAGGAATATAGTTACAAAAATGATAAGGGTCGGATAAATACGACTCGACATAGGTTCAATTTTATTGGATTTAAGGTAGAAGGAAAAAGGTTATTGATATTCAATAACCAAGACTTTCATCTGTAAACCATCAGGTCCTTCAAGATAAATACGAACCTGCGAAGGACCGTCTTGGGTAGCACTGGGATCAGAAGGAATGGAATTCGGATCTGTTTCGAGTGATACCACCTGGCCATCTGGAGTTGATGATCCGGTCATACCCACGGTAACAGCCACCTCCTGCCCCGTCTCTGAATTAACAAGACCTATAATTCCTTGAAGACCAATCACCTGATCCCCAGTCGTGGGATCTGAAAGTAGCCAGAAATCGGTTCCTTTAACAGAAGCAACAGATGTTGGGGTCTGGATAACAAAATCTGTATTTTGTTTTTTTACTGTAGCCCTAATAGTGCCCCCATCCATATTGATTTTTTTTGAAATGCTAGTTGCAGTTCTCTGACCGGTAATGACAACTTCAGAATCTTCTATGAGTTTTAAAGTGGATTTGTCATCGATGAAGATTACAGCCGCAAATCCAGTGCGCCCAGTACGAATTTTATCACCATCATCAAGAATAGTACCAGGTTTTAGATCATTAAATTTATTCTTCCCCACCTTCATCAGCTCTACTTCGCCTTTGACCTTGGTAGCAACAGCAATTTTATCTGCAAACGAAAGTGAACAAAATAAAATGACCTGTATAATTAATCTAAATGCTATCATCATTCCACCGTAATACCTTGAATAACATAATTCTGGCTAATTATCTGGTTTAACAGGTAGTTGATTCCAGCTTCATCTACATTCACACCATTAATCTCCAACTGTCCTGTAGGAACAAAACCCTGTAATTCATTTCCCTGACCAAACAAAGAATTGAACTGGTCATCACCAAGAGCTTGCTGCAGAGCCATAAGCAAGGCATTAGTAGCAGTATTGGTTGTTTCCAATTGGCCGGATACACCAATCTTAAAACTGTAGATTGCAGATAACATATCTTCTTCACCAGCTGTGGTTGGTATGGATTTTTTTATCTGCCATACGTAGACCTTACCCTCTTCAAGCGGGTAGGCCCCGCTGAGAGGATACTGAAAACTATTCACATTATTAATTTGGTACCATGATTCCGTCTGGTCGAAGGGTAGCACCCTCTGGTCTTCAATGGCATCCTCCGGCGAACTATGGGTCCCCAATACAAATTCTGCTACTCGGATAAAGGTAGAAAATCCGGTTCCTGACTGAGCAAACCATTGGAAAATCGGAAATGTTGTATAAACAAGAGTATTGGAGGTATCTGCCAATGGCCCCCCCGGCGATTCAAGGCTGATCGAAACAGGTGATTGTACAATAATCGTTTTTGAATCCGAAGCCAGTTCATCATCCGTTTCGCCGGACATAATTTGTACTCCGAACGTATATTGTCCGGCAGCAATTCGACCACTGGCCAGAATACTCTGTAGGATGGCATCAGCCTGTAATGGATCCAGACTTTCAATAACCCGGCCAGAAAGTATAATCGGATTGGGCGGTGATGCCATATCATAAATTTGAGTAGTTACTGATGATATATCTCTGTTGTCAAGAATGAGTGGTGCTTGTAGATCAAAGGGATCAGTAATTATTTCAATAATAGTTGTCGGTGCCGTAATGCCCAATTGAGGTGACACCATGTGAGCACGGAACTTAACCCTAACTGAAACTGGGTATTGATTTGCAGACATCTCATAGCGAAAAATCTGCACATTTGTAGCACCAGTACCTATATCAAAACTGCTGATATAATATGTAGCATATTCAAAAATTTCACCGGAAAGGTTTACATCCTGTGCTGAAATTGTTCTAAACCCCGTAAGCAGAGTAAACACCAAAATCATTGTTCTATAAAATTTCATATCTTAATCACGTTTTCCTTATTCAATTTACCCTAAGTTTTCTGACGGATACAAATTTAAATATCTAAAGGATATTATCTAAAAACTAAGATCACCCAAAATTAAAAAAGCCCTAAACGTTTAGGGCTTTTTTAAAGTTTCCGGCAACGTCCTACTCTCCCACGCTAGTCTCCCGCGCAGTACCATCGGCGCAGTGGGGCTTAACTGCCGAGTTCGGGATGGGATCGGGTGTTTCCCCCACGCTATTATCACCGGAATAAAGTTATTGGAAATTGGACCAAGCCATAATCAAGAATGATAATTTGGTAAAGCCATTCGGCTAATTAGTACTACTCGGCTGAATGCATTGCTGCACTTACACCTGTAGCCTATCAACGTTGTAGTCTTCAACGAGCCTTATTACC